>NZ_GG774831.1:32869-49050 GCF_000163675.1 Bacteroides sp. D22
GGATAGGGAAGTCCTGAACTTCAATCTCAGGGAGGAAACCTTTTGAGTGAAGATGGAGATCAGAGTACTCAGCAGGAATAGTGGCTTTCTCCTCTAAATAAAGAATAAAGCAAGTATCCTGAGAAACATGATTGACTAGGGTAAAGTAATCAAGGATTCCTGAAGGCAAGAACAAGCTTAAAGAAGCAACAGGATCAATCGTTTGGGAAGAGGATGTTTTCATGATGCAAAAATAAGAATTTTAACGCAATCCCCCAAGGTTTCAGACTGAGCCTAAGTTCGTTCGAGTTTCTTTTGGGTCAATTTGTTATTTGCTTGGATTCAATTAGTTTCAACCCTATTTGAAACAGTTTGTTTCAAGGCTTGAAACGATTCGTTTCTCGGTGTGAAACAAAGTGTTTCCCGTAATGAAACAGAGTGTTTCAAAGCATGAAACAGATCGTCGTCTTGTGGGATACGAATCGCCGTCCTATAGCTTACGATTGTTTTGTCAGCATTTGTCTTGTCTGACTCATATTTGAAATCAAAAAATAAAGTCTGGTGATAGATGAAAGATGAAAGTGAAAAAGTCTCTATGTATGAGAAAGAACTTTTTTATTTTCTATTTTGTAAGCCGGCAAAGTCTGCGTTTTTGAAAAAAAACAATATATTTGCAATCGTAAATGTCGCAAAAGTAAGTAGTTACGGCGATTTTTATGAATTCTGTTTCCTTTTTTTCGCAGGTAATGTGACAGTATGAACGATAAAATTGACACCATAGTAGCGGGAGTAAACCGGAAGGATGAAAAGATGTGGGGCGATTTCTACGATCGTTTTTATACTGCCTTATGTGTTTATGTATCAAAGATATTGCCGGTCCCCGATGCGGTAGAAGATTTGGTGCAAGATGTTTTTATTTCTGTATGGGAAGGGAAGCGTACCTTTTCTGATATTAAAGAGCTTACCAATTATCTTTATCGTGCCTGCTATAATAATACCTTATTATATATACGCAATAATCAAATTCATGATACCATATTGAATTCTTTAGCCGAAGAAGAAAGCGTGGAGGACGAAGATATGATTTATGCATTGACGGTGAAAGAAGAAATTATTCGGCAACTCTATTGCTATATCGAAGAACTTCCGTCCGAGCAACGCCGGATTATCTTAATGAGAATCGAAGGACATACATGGGAAGAGATAGCGGAACGTTTAGAAATAAGTATCAATACTGTTAAAACTCAAAAGACACGCAGCTATAAATTCCTTCGTGAGAGGCTGGGCGACTCTGTTCATTCTATTATTCTTTGTTTATTTCTCTAAAAAGATAAAAAAGTCAATTTGATACATCTTTATCTTTTTATTGATTACTTAAGATTTGTTTTCTTTGTTAAAAGCGAACTGATTCCTTTTATATTGTGACATAATGTTATATTTTTGCCTCTAAAATCCTCTCCTTTATATTCTTATCTCAAAAAAATATCATCTTTTTGTCACCCTTTTCTGTGAGTTATGTATATCTATAATAAAGCAATTTAAACAGTTGTTTGATTTAAAAAGGAAAAATAAGATGAAGAAGTTCGAAAATGTATATCAAGATGCCGCTTTAATGAAGAAAGCTCTTTTAGGAGAAGCTAATGAATCGGAACAGCAAGAGCTTGAAAAGCGATTGGCGGAATGTCCGGACTTGCAAAAAGTGTATGAGCAATTGCAGAATGGTGAGACATTAAGAGTTGCATTTGAAGAATATAAAAATTATTCATCAAAGAAAGCCTATGAATCTTTCCTTCAGAAAATCGGACAAACGGAACCGGAGGTAATAAAGAAGCCTCGTGCTTTCCGGATTTGGTGGTCTGTTGCAGCAGCTGTTGTTTTAGTAATCGGTTTATCTTTCTATATGTCGAATTATGGTTCGATTGAAGAGGAAAGCAGACCATTGATTCAGCCGGGAGTTCAACAGGCACAATTGACTTTACCCGATGGCAGCATTATTGATGTACATAAGAAAGAAGTTAACGTAATAGTAGACGGCGTTCAGGTAAAATATGAGGAAGGAGTGCTGTCGTATGAACCAACCGTCACAACACAACACGAAGAGAAAAACGTCGAAGAGAAGCCGGTTAAGTCAAATGAACTTATCATACCACGTGGAGGAGAAAATACCGTGATCCTTGCTGATGGGACGACGGTTCATTTGAATGCTGGTTCTAAGTTGACTTATCCGGTACGCTTTGCGGGTAAACGCAGGATTGTAGCTCTGGAAGGTGAGGCTTATTTTGAGGTTGTGCAGGATGAATCTCATCCGTTTGTGGTACAAACTCATCTTGGCGAAGTGATGGTGCTTGGTACGGCATTCAATGTGAATGCTTATACCGATGCTTCCGTTTGTTACACTACATTGGTACATGGAAAAGTACAATTCTCTGCACCGAATGTTGGAACGGTAACTCTTCAGCCGGGTGAACAAGCAGTAGTTTCTGCCAATGGCACAGAGAAACGTACAGTCGATCTGGATGAGTATATCGGTTGGGTAAACGGTGTGTACAACTTTAAAAATCGCTCTTTAGGGGAGATTATGGAGACATTCGAACGCTGGTATGATATACAGGTTTATTATGAAACGCCGGATCTACGCGATATAACTTACAGTGGTAGTTTGAAACGTTATGGAGCAGTCAATTCTTTCTTGGATGCTTTGGAACTGACAGGCGATCTGACTTATAAAATCAGTGGCCGGAAAGTATTGATATACGATGGAATGAAAGAGTAAGAATAAATAGAATATTAGGTAAAGTTTAATCATTAATTTATGAGAGAAAAACGATGGCTACTATGTTTTTTAGTGGCAGTGTGTTGCACATTTAACACATGGGCTCTACCGTCACAAGATAAGACGGTAACTTTGAATCTGCATAATGTCTCTATCGAGACAGTTTTGGATGCAGTGAAGAAACAAACAGGAGTGAATATGTTGTATAATTCACAAATGTTTAAAGGAGTTCCTCCCGTATCAATTAATGCAAAAAATGAGAAATGGGAAGTCGCTCTGAAGTTGATTTTAAATCCCCAGGGATTTGATTATGTGGTAAAAGATGGTATCGTTGTTGTTCGTAAATTGCAGACCGAGAAGCGTGATAATCGTATCCGTGGTACGGTTATTGACTCAAATAAGGAACCGATACCAGGAGCCAGCATCATCGTAAAAGGTACTCGCACGGGTACTTCTACTAATATTGAAGGTGAGTTTACTTTGGATGTTAAGGATGATAAGGTGACTTTGGAAATCTCTTTTATTGGTATGAAGAAACAGACTCTTCAGGTGGATGCTACCCGTCGGAAAAGTCTTGAAATTACTTTGGTTGATGATGTAAAAACATTGGAAGATGTGGTTGTGACAGGATATAATAATGTTCGTAAGACCAGTTTTACCGGTAGTTCTACACAGATATCAGGAGATGATCTGCGTAAGGTTTCTCAGACAAATATTTTGGGTGCTTTGCAATCATTCGATCCCTCTTTCCGTTTGATGACAAACAATCAATTTGGCTCCGATCCAAATGCTTTGCCAGAGATGTATATTCGTGGGCGTTCAGGAATAGGGGTGAAAGAGCTTGATAGAGATCAACTATCAAAATCTAATTTGGAAAATAATCCGAACCTTCCTACCTTTATTATGGATGGTTTTGAGGTCAGTATAGAAAAAGTATATGACTTAGACCCAACTCGTATTGAGAGTATGACTATCTTAAAAGATGCTGCTGCTACGGCTATTTATGGTTCTCGTGCTGCCAATGGTGTCGTAGTAATTACTACTGTAGCTCCAAAACCAGGAGAAATACGAGTATCTTATAATTTCACAGGTACATTAGAATTGCCTGATTTACGCGATTATAATCTGGCAAATGCTTCTCAAAAGTTGGAAATTGAGCGCTTGGCAGGTCTTTTTGAGAAAGGAAATAATAACAATATAGATACTTCTCAGGGAATGAATGCTTATTATAAAAAATATGCTTACATTCAAAAGGGGGTTGATACAGATTGGATGTCATTGCCTTTGCAAAATGCCTTTGATCATAAGCATAGTGTATATATAGAGGGAGGTACTCCTAATCTTCGGTATGGCGTAGATGCTTCTTATAATGGTGTGAATGGTGTAATGAAAGGCTCGGGTCGTGATAGGTATTCTATTGGGTTCTCTTTAGATTATCGGGTAAAGCAATTGCAGGTCAAAAATACGGTTACTTTTGGACATACTAAATCTAAAGAGTCACCTTATGGCTCGTTTAGCGATTATACGCGTATGCAACCTTATGAGACTCCTTACGAAGACGATGGAACATTGAAGCAAAAAATGCTTTATTCAATATCATCAAGTTCACGTACTTCAAATAATCCATTGTATGAAGCGACATTGGGGAATTATGAATGGAGTGCTTACGATGAATTAGTGAATAATCTTAGTTTGAACTGGTATTTGAATGACTATTTGACTGTGAAAGGACAATTTAGTGTTACTAAAAAGTATGCTAGCAGTGAGAAGTTTTATGATCCGCTTTCATCAAAGGTAAGTGTCTATGGTGAGAGTGATGATGCATATTTGGCAGGTGATTTGTATACGGAAAAGGGTGGAAACTTTGATTGGAATACAAATGCTTTTTTGTATTACACTCGCTCGTTTCATAGCAAACATAATATAAATGTTTCTGTGGGATGGGAGGCTGCTTCATCCAATACCGATAATACAAAGGCTCACTATCGGGGATTCCCATCCGGTGAATTTAATTCGTTGAATTACGCTACTGAGATTTATAAAAAACCTACCCGTACAGAAAATACTACTCGTCGTATTAGTACATTAGCTACTGCGAATTATACATGGAATGATATTTATTTGGCTGATGCTTCAGTTCGTTTCGATGGTTCTTCTGAATTCGGAGCAAACCAGAAGTGGGCTCCCTTCTTTTCAGGTGGTCTGGGAGTCAACGTTCATAACTATGCATTTTTAAAAGGAAATAAAGATATTAATAAATTAAAAGTCAGAGCATCTTATGGGCGTACTGGTAAAGTGAACTTTCCAGCCTATGCTGCAACGACAATGTATCAATCATTATTTGACGAATGGTATATAACGGGATATGGCGCTGTTCTTAAAGCATTAGGTAATAAAGACCTGACTTGGGAAAAAACGGATAAATATAATATAGGTATAGAAACATTGTTCTTTAACCAACGTTTGACAGTTGAGGCCGAATATTATTATGAGAAGACGATCGATTTGATTAATGATTTTGGTCTGTCTAGCACTTCAGGTTTCTCTTCCTATAAAAACAACATGGGTGAGATTTTAAATAAAGGATTTGAACTGCAATTACGGGCAGATGTTTTTCGTGATCGTAACTGGACAGTAGCTTTATGGGGAAATATGGCCCATAATACGAATGAAATACTTAAAATTTCGGACTCTCAAAAAAAGTACAATGAGCGTGTAGCTGCATTTTATCAAAAAGAGATAGATAAACAGTTGACTACTAATAGTTCCTTGTCGGATGCCAATTATTCGGTTCCTATTCCACAGTATGCTGAGGGACAGTCGCTAACCTCTATTTGGGCAGTGCGTTCTTTGGGAATTGACCCTACTACAGGTAAGGAGATATTTCTTAATCGTGACGGCAGCGTGACAGACAAATGGGATGCAAGCCAAGAAGTAGCGGTCGGCAATACCGAACCTAAATTTAATGGTTCATTCGGTCTAAATGTTACTTATAAAAATTGGAGTCTATTTGCATCCTTCTTGTATGAATGGGGAGGACAAGAGTATAATCAGACTTTGGTGGATAATGTGGAAAATGCAAATATTAAGACAGGAAATGTCGACCTGCGTGTGTTGACAGATCGTTGGAAAAAGTCCGGGGATATCGCACAATTCAAGGATATTAAAGACAGCAATCTGACAACTTTGCCAACCTCCCGCTTTGTACAGGATAAAGCCTTATTGCATTTAAATTCATTAACGATTAGTTATGATTTTGATCGGGAATGGATTAAAAAACATTTACGAATGAATATGCTTCGTTTAGAGGCAAATACAAGTGAATTAATTAACTGGAACTCAATACGCCAAGAACGAGGATTAAGTTATCCACGTTCATGGAAAATGAGTTTCTCTTTGAAAGCACAATTTTAAGGAAAGGAAAGAAGAAGATGAAAAAGATATATAATACCTTATTTTCACTGGGGATAGTGGCTATGATATTTTCTTCCTGTAGCGACTGGCTGGATGTTCGTCCGTCAGATGAAATTAAAGAAGAATTTTTGTTTGAGACGGGAAATGGATATCGTACAGCTTTGAATGGAATTTATCGTAAACTGTCCACTCAAGATTTATATGGACAAAATCTAAGTTGGGGTATTGTCGATGCATTGGGCGGGATGTATAATATGGATGGAGTATCAAGTGTTGGAGGAGGTTATGCTATACAAAAAATATCGACGCGTGCTTTCAAAGATATAGAACTGGTATCTACTACCAATGCAATGTGGGAAGCTGCATGGAACATCGTTGCCAATTGTAATAATCTGATTCAACAAGTGGAGAGTGCGGATACGACGCTTTTTTATAAGGGTGAAGAGGAGCGTAATATGATTTGGGGAGAAGCCATTGCATTGCGTGCTTATATACAATTTGATTTGTTACGTTTGTATGCACCTGCCCCATCTACCAATCCTGGAGAACGTACATTTATTCCTTATGTTGATGAATATCCTGCGTATGTGAATGATAAGCAAACAGTAGCGTATTGTCTTGATCATGTAGTTAATGACCTGAAAAAGGCGCAAGATATTTTAAAACCCATTGATGAGGCAAAATCATTTAGAGTTTATGACCGCTTAGAGTATATAGCTAGTGGTGAGGACCGTTTTCTGAGGGAACGTGGCTATCGTTTAAATTATTATGCAATTACTGCATTATTAGCTCGTGTTTATTTGTATGCCGGTAATTTAGATATGGCTTATGACGAAGCCATGAAGATTATTAAAGTACAAAATGCTAAGCGCTGTTTTAATTTCACTAGTGAATATAATATTACAGATAAAAGAAATATTAAGTTTTATGATGATATCATTTTCACGTTGTATACGACGGAGGTGACTGATTGGGATTTGGAAATAAGTTATAGTTCAGAGGATCAGCCGGATTTTAGTCAACATTATTTGTGTTGGCATGCTGATAAAGTCAAGGATGTTTTTGGCAACGAAGGTCGTGATGATTATCGTCTGTTATATCAGTTTGAAGAAAAATATTGGGGATATCGTACATTGAAGTATCACAAGCAAGAAGAAAAAAGTACTGGTGGGAGATGGGGAAATCCCATGTTACCAATGATACGTATGTCTGAAGTATATTATGTTGCTGCCGAAGCTATCTGTAAAAAAGATTTAGGCGAGGCTCGAGAATATATTAAAAAGGTAAAAAATGGACGTGGAGTGAGTGTTGATTTATCAAATTTGGATGAGAATGGACTTGTAGATATGATTGTGAATGATGCACAACGTGAGTTATTTGGGGAAGGACAAGTGTTTTTTATGTTTAAACGCTTGAATCGGCAAGTAGTAAACTATTCGGGTTCTAGCACGTCAGTTGAAAAAGAGCCTGTTCTTCCAACAGAGGAAAACTTTGTTCTTCCGTTGCCGGATTCAGAAAGTAATATAAAATAAAACATAGTATTATGAGTAATAGATATATATTTTTGATAATAATAGGGTGTTTGATTACCACATTTTTTTCTTGTGAGGAAAAAGAACTTATGGTTAATGCCAACGACGTATCTTATATCATTTTTGGAAAGGATATGATGACGGATACTACGAGTACTTCTTTTACATTTTATGATGAAGGTGAGGATGCTAAAGTTGATTTGGAAGTACAGATTTACGGGAAGTTGAGAGATACTGATGCTAAATTTACTGTTGCGGTAGATGAGAAAATTACTACCGTTCCTAAAGAATATTATGTCTTACCTTCTGAATGTCTGATTGAGGCAGGAAAACTGAAAGGTACAATTACAGTTACTTTAAAGAATTATCCGGATTTAAAGGAATCTACTAAATTATTGGCAATAAAAATAAATGGCGAGGGAGATGTCAAACCTGGATCTTATCGATATTCAAAAGCCATCATAGCTGTAACGGATCGTTTGTTTAAACCAGAATGGTGGGCGGTGAATGACCGGGGAAATGAGACTTATTTCGAGAATACAGTTGAAAAGTATTATTTGGGTACATACTCGGTGGAGAAATATAAGATGTTCTTAAAGGAATTAATAAAAGACGATGTTGTCTTTGATGGAAAGGATATGCAGGTGATGCGGAAATATGCTTTGCGATTGAAGAATACGCTGAAAGAACTAAAAGCAGCAGGTACTCCGGCCTTGGATGAGCATGATAATGAAATAACTGTAGTTGTTGCTGGATAAAATAATAGAAATAGAAGAAGTATGAAAAAACTAATAATATATAGTTTATTGCTGTTCATAGTAACGGGATTTTACAGCTGTTTGGATGACAAGAATAACTTTGATTATAAACAGGTGAATGAGTTGGATGGTGAAATTCTTAATATAGATATTGCTGGATATGAGGTTAATGTAGGTGAGGAACTTACCATTTCACCTACTTTTAAGTTTACCATAGACAAAGAAAACCCAGATGTGAGTTATGAGTGGTATTTGGATGGTAAGAAGTTAGATGTAACTACCCCTTCATATACTTTCTCTTCTGATAAATATGGCATTTATGAGCTTACATACGCAGTTGTTGATAATAAAACCGGCGTTAAGTTTTCACTCTCTACAAAAATAACAGTGACATCAGCTTATTTGAAAGGTTGGGCGATACTCTCTGATATGAATGGACGGTCTGCACTTTCTTTTATTAAAGTAAAGACGGTGAAGAAGTTATATTATGATTCGGATGGAAGGGAAGCCTATAAAGACTCCATAGTGTATGAAGAAGTAGAAAAAGATATTATCCCTGATTTAGGGACAGAACCTCTTCGTTTACTTGAAAGTACGGGATATTGGGATTTGGCGTATCAGGACTTAAATAGTGGTGAAGAAGTACTGTATGATGAGCTTGTTGTCATGCAAGGTAGTAAATGGGTGGAGCTAAATGGTAATTCGCTGATGAAATCTGTATATACTGAAGAGGAATTTAACGGAGACATTCCTGATGATTTTTCTCCAGTGGATGCTGTGATGACTTATTCTTCTAAATTCTTGTTTAATCAGAATGGGTATATATACTATAATCAAAGGGCTGTTGCCAATGATTTTCATGCAGGTTTTTATCTATCAGATCCAATATGGGGCGGCACTCGTTTCAAAAAGATGTATGGTATACAGAAATTTAATGATTATATGCGTACAATTCCTGTATTAACTACTGATAATTCATTACAGTACATTTGGGATGGGGGACTGACATATGAATTTCCTACAATCCATATGAATACTTTAATGTATAGTGGTAATGTATATGAGATAGTAGATGATGAAGGAAAGGGAGATTCACGCTTTCAGAATATGGAATATGAGATTATTAATATGTTGCCAGCCTCTACTGAAAAAGATGATTGGTATGATACATGTATGCCAAGATGGGTGGCTCTATTGAAAAAGGACGGCAATTATTTTTTGCGTAATTTTTCATTAGATACTTATTATGTGAATCCTCCTGTAAAAGTTGGAGATTATTTTGAAAAGAATATCAAAAGTGAGATGTTTGCAGATTATAAAGATATGGTGGTCTTTCAAAATAAGCGATATGTCGTAATTGCAAATGGTGCTGAACTATGGTATTGTTCGACTACTGATGAAGGTGACAGTGGTATAAAAATAAAACTAGAAGATGGGGATGCATTGCCTGGTGAAATTGTTTCATTATCTTATTTAGATATCAATTTCAATACGGAGAAAGAGCCTGTGAATGGACATTTGGGAGTTGCATTTGCTAATGGCGAGTTTCGTATTTACGAAGTAATTGAACAAAAAGCAGGCGATACTGCTACTGAAGTTACTTTGAAGAAGTTATATCCTAATAAAGTCTCAAATTTGCAGGGAGACAATAAATTTGGTACTATTGTTGATGCAATATACAAATTTGGAGATTGTCTTAAAATCACAGTATTTAAATAAACTAAAGTAGAAAATAAGGGTGGTGAATATCTGCTCACATAGATATTCACACCCTTCTATTTTTATCAATATAAAAAGTATGACTTTAAAGAAAATAGTTTTTGTTGTTTTGGGAGTATGCCCTTTCCTGATACAATTACAAGCCCAAGAAACTGCAGAACGACAAGCCAATTACGAACTGACTGATAAATTTCAGGATTTTACTTTAGGAGGCAAATTGTCTAATATTAGTTTATCGGTTTACCCTCGGGGAATTAACGATACAGATAATTTCTGGTTTGAGTTTCAAACAACATCAGGTAAGGAATATTATTATGTGATGCCTGCTGCAGGAAAGCGTGAACCTCTATTTGACAAAGGGAAGATGGCTATGCAGTTAAGTGAATTTACCAAAGGTGTAGTAGATAGAAATAAACTGGATATCTCATCTGTAACTTTTGCCAAAGACCAAGGCTCGTTTGAGTTTGATTATAAGAGTAAACGATACAGCTATAATCGTCTGACGGGCAAGTTGACATTAGTAGAGAAGAAGGAAGAAAAGAAGGAGCCGGAAGATCCCGTTTATAGCTGGATGACTTTTTCACCTGATAAAAAGTATATTTTGTATGCTAAGAATCACAACCTGTATGTAAAAGGAAATAAAGCATTGGGAATAGATACAACTGAGGTACAGTTGACTACTGATGGGGTGGAAAACTTTTCTTATGCTCGTGAAGAAGAAGCAGGGGAGAACGGAGAAGTGCCGACAACAGCACTTTGGTGTCCGGATAATCGTCATATTTATGTAGTACGTGATGATAACCGTTTGTTGCGGGATTTTTGGGTAATTAATTCATTGGAAGATTCTCCTTCATTGATAAAGTACAAATATGAGTTTCCAGGTGACAAGTATGTTACTCAAAATGAATTGGCGATTATTGATATTGTAGAGAAAACAGTGAAAAAAGCAAAGATAGATAAATGGAAGGACCAATATATAAGGCCTCTTCATGTTACTTCGGATAGCAAATACTTGTTTTTTGAACGTACTAAGCGTACTTGGGATGAAGTAGATGTATGTTCTGTCAACCTCTCAACTTTGGAAGTGAAAGAAATCATTCATGAAGAAGATAAGCCATACCGTGATCCACATGCTCGTAATGTTGCGATCTTAAATGATGGAAAAGATATTCTGTTCCGTTCAGAGCGTACTGGTTGGGGGCATTATTATCACTATGATGGAGACGGAAATCTCAAGAATGTGATGACTTCCGGTGAATGGGTAACAGGCTATATTAATTCTATTGATACGCTGAAACGCAAAGTTTATCTGTATGGATATGGAAAAGATAAAAAAGTAAATCCTTTCTATTACATGCTTTATGAAGTTGACATTGACAGAGAAGGAGTAACTCCTTTGAGCACGGAAGACGGACAGCATAATGTGAATTTCTTGAAATCTCATAATTACTATGTCGATACCTATTCGAGAGTGGATATGGAGCCTAAGATTATGTTGAAGGATCGAAGAGGCAAGGTGATTATGGAACTGGCAAAACCGGACCTGGACCTGGTCTATGCGGCAGGTTGGAAAAAACCGGAACGTTTTGTCGTGAAAGCTGCTGATAATGTTACCGATTTGTATGGGGTGATGTGGAAACCGTCCAACTTTGATCCGGAAAAGAAATATCCGATTATTTCAGTCGTTTATCCCGGACCTTATTTTGGATTTGTACCTACAAGTTTTACGTTGGATGATAGTTATTGTACTCGTATGGCGCAGCTTGGTTTTATTGTAATTACAGTAGGACATAGAGGTGATACGCCGATGCGTGGTAAAGCATACCACCGTTATGGTTATGGCAATATGCGTGATTATCCGCTGGCAGATGATAAATATGCGATTGAACAGTTAGCTCAACGTCATGCGTTTATTGACGGTAAGAAAGTAGGTATTTATGGGCACTCTGGTGGTGGATTTATGGCTGCGGCTGCTATTTGCACTTATCCGGACTTTTATACGGCTGCTGTCTCTTGTTCCGGTAACCATGATAATAATATCTACAATCGGGGTTGGGGAGAGTGTTATAATGGTGTGAAAGAAGTGGAAAAGATAGTGAAAGACAGTTTAGGTAATGAGACGAAAGAATACGAATATAAGTTTAGCGTGAAGTCGAATGCGGAAATTGCCAAGAACTTGAAAGGCCACCTGATGCTTGTGACAGGAGACATGGACAAGAACGTCAATCCAGCGCACACTTATCGTATGGCTAAGGCGCTGATTGAAGCCGGTAAAGACTTTGATATGTTGGTGATTCCGGGGGCTGGTCATGGGTATGGTTCTGCTGATCAGTATTTTGAAAAGAAAATGTATCGCTTCTTTGCCAAACATTTACTGGGTGATGCTCGTGCAGATTGTTGGGAAGATATAAACCGTAGTAAATAAGACAATAAACTATATGAAGAACTCTTTCTTTAGCTATTTGTGTTTGGCAGTTGTGCTGCTATCATACACCTCTGCCGGAGCACAACAAAAAGCGAAAGATCAGCCTGCGGAACAACAGTCTCATTTATTGAAACCGTTGGATATAGCAGCTTGTATGTCGTGGAAGCGTGTCGAATCACCAGATATTTCCCCGACAGGGCGATGGGTGACTTATCGCATTGCTCCGATGGAATATAATTCGGATGATAAGGAGTCGAAGATATTGCATCTGTTTGATTCGCGTACACGAAAAGAAATAGTATTGCCTGATGTCGAACAGATCCAATATTATGATGCAGACCGGGCTGTTTATTACGAACAGGCGGATACTGCCGGAAATATGAAGACCATATTGATGTCGTTACCTTCCGGAGTGAAGACGGAGTGGACGTATAAAGAATCTTTCTGCCCTGTGGAAGGGGTTCCTTATTCGGTGTCTGTGAGCAATGTACCGGAAGATACGGTCAACCATATTCCGTCTTTCGATTGTTTGGTGGTACGTCACCTTAAGACTGGAACTGCATTTCAGATTGATAGTATAGGCTATTATACGTTGTATAATCAGAATCGTTCGATTCTTTTTATTCGTAAACAAGCCAAAGGAAATGCTTTGTGTTATGGCCCGTTGGTAGGTCCCTACCGGACTATTTATCAAAGTTCTGTCAAGAAAGGACTTTCTTCTTTCAGTCTTGACAAAGAACAGATGACCGGAGAGTTTACTGTGAAGGATTCATTATGGTATAATTTCTCCTTGAAGAATAATACTTGCGACCTTGTATTCGATCGTAAGGAGATTGTCATTCCTGCGGGAATGGAACTTGTCCGGGCTAGTCTGTCAAGTAGCCAGAAGTTTCTGACAATGGAACTCAGACCTTATCAGGAGAAAGTAAATAAAGATAAGAAAGAAGAGGAAATAAAGCCGGATAAGAGTTTTGAACTGGAGTTGTGGACCTGGGATGAATATGAAGTACCTACTTTGCAGACTCGTAGCCGTTATTCCCATCCTCAATATTCGAAATATATCTATGACATTGCTTCCCAAAAATTGACGGAAGTAGCTCCCGGATATGCTGATTTGTTGGAGCCGGACCGTGCGGAAGAGATTCATTATGTGCTTTATACGGACGAAACGCCTTATCGTTCGCAGAAAGACTGGCTTAATGAAATGCCGTTTGATATCTATTCTGTGAATGTACATACGGGAGAAAAGCAATTGGTAGGACGTAGCTACCGGACAAGACCGAGGTGGTCGATGAATGGCAAATGGGCTGTGATGTATGATCCTATTGCACAGGTATGGAATAAGTTTGACGGAAAAACGGGTGAGGTTACCGATATTTCAACAGCTATTGGGTATCCGATATTTGAGGAAGCTTATGACAAACCAAATCCTGCACCTGCTTATGGTATTGCTGGTTGGACTGCTGATGGTAATAATGTGTTGATTTATGATGCTTATGACTGGTGGAAGATCGATTTGACCGGAGAACGTCAGCCGGAATGTATAACTAAGGGGTATGGTCGCAAAAATCAGAGATCTATCCGTAAAATGACCAGCAATATTGACAAAGAAGTATTCAATCCGGATGAGACGGTTATAGTCAGCGTATGGGATGAAAACACTATGGATGAAGGTATTTATTCACTTGACATGAAAGGTCGCTTGAAGAAGCTCGCAGAAGGCCCTTATATCTATTCAATTCATCGTTTTTCTGACAATCAGAAGTATTGTATCTGGAATCGTCAGAATATATCAGAATTCCGTGATCTGTGGTGGAGTAAATCGGATTTCTCTGATCCAATTCGTATAACGAACGCTAATCCTCAACAAAGCGAATACAAATGGGGTACTGCAAAGTTAGTGGAATGGACTAATTATGAGAATAAGCCTAACAAGGGAATACTTTACTTGCCGGAAGATTATGACGCTAAGAAAGAATATCCTGTTCTGGTACAGTTCTATGAAACACATTCCGGAGGGCTGAACACTTATCATGCTCCAATGTTGAGTAGTGCAATGGCGGATGTGATGTACTTTGTTAGTAATGGGTATATTGTATTTATGCCGGATGTGCATTTCACCATAGGAACACCGGGACAGAGTAGTTATGATGCAGTAGTAAGCGGTACGAAATACTTGATAGAGCAGGGGATAGCGCATCCGGGAAAGATAGGTCTTCAGGGACATAGTTGGTCAGGTTTCCAAACTAGTTATCTGGTGACGAAGACGGATATATTCGCTTGTGCTAATATCGGGGCTCCTATTACTGATATGGTAACCGGTTATTTGGGTATTCGTGGTGGAAGCGGTTTGCCGCGTTATTTCATGTATGAAGAATGGCAAAGCCGTATGGGAAAGAGTTTGTGGGAAGCCAAAGATAAGTATTTGGCAAGTTCTGCTATCGTGGAAGCGGATAAAATACATACTCCATTATTAATTTGGCATAATGATAAGGATGAGGCTGTTGCCTACGAACAAGGTCGTGCACTTTATTTAGCTATGCGTCGTTTACAACGTCCGGCATGGCATCTTAATTACAAAGGTGAAGGGCATTTTCTTGGTAATCAGGCTGCACAGAAAGACTGGACTATCCGGATGAAACAGTTCTTTGATTATTATCTGAAAGGAACAAAAGAACCGCGTTGGATGAAAGAGGGTATTCATTTGAGAGAACGCGGAATTGATCAGAAATATGATTTACTAGAAAAATAAATTAAAATGAAGAAACTATTAATGACAGTTATGGTTCTGTCTTGCTTTGCATTCAGCAGCTATGGACAGAAAGTGGAGAAACAAATTATTGGTAAATGGTGTAATCCTTATACCTATGAATCTACAGGGGAACTCAAAGGGTTTGAGTTTAAAAAAGGCGGTAAATGTTCTGCTATCAATGTACCGTCTTTAGATCTTAGAACATGGAAGATCGACAACGGCTATTTGATTATAGAAGGATTTAGTAAAGAAGACAACGGAAAAGTAGAAGTGTATAAAACACGTGAACGTATTGGTTATGTAACATCAGATTCATTGGAATTGGTTGTTCAGGAAGCACAGCCGCGGTTGGCCTTTCTGTATCTGAATATGAAATCAATCAAGAAATTGGTTACTCCAGAAGTGACCCCTGATAAGAAGTAATAAATCTCTCTCTTAAATAATTTAGTGTTTAAATTAGCATTACGTTGCTAATGAAAACGCCTCGTCGTAGTGATTACGATGAGGCGTCTTTGTTTTACAGTATTTATACAGGGATATTCAGTAAATGTTCCTCTTTCTAAAAAATCAAGAGAAAAGCTTTGCTTTACGTGAGCTTTTCTCTTGATTTTTTCGTTCAACTCTCCCAGTCTTCTATCTTTTTTGTAGAATATTGTTTACATATTCTTATTTTTTCCTTCCCACCCATGCATTATGTACATGTCTTTTTTAGGGGAAGTTAAAACCTCTCCTGTTTTTCCTGTTATTTTGGTTAGATTATGCTGCCTTTCTTTTTTTCTTTTCGACCTTTTCTATCATACATACCGCATTGGCTGTATGTATCCCAAAG
>NZ_GG774830.1:0-53839 GCF_000163675.1 Bacteroides sp. D22
AACCGTCAATGAGCCAACAGCTTCAGAGATACCATCTTGTTGCAGATTATCGTAGCCAAGACTGAATCTGAAATCATGGAATAATCCCCTATTTGTAGGAGTATTTTCTTTTTTTGATGTATATTTGTACGTTGTAGATATGACTTGTTGCATTGTAACTCTTAATGATGTGGTGTCTTTAAAGTTACTAAAAAGCAAACATATCTACAACTTTTAATAGGATTAAGAAAGAAGAAGACAGTTGAAATAAAAAAGAGATTACCACCAAATTTGACGAAGAACCTGAAAAAGTGTATAAGTATCTGCAACTGCAACGAAATGGCTTTAATACACTAATAGATAATCAGTTACAGCGTGGCAGATACTGTGGCAGATGGTGGCAGATACCCTTTATCTGCCACACTGTATAAACAACAAATGTGTGGGGCTAGGACATTTTACTTAGTCCGATATATGAAAGTATAGTTTGCTTACGCTAGAACTCCAGTTCCCAGGCAGGAAACTGGAGTTTCTCATATAGGAAACTGGAATTTCCGCGTAGGGAAACTGGAGTTTCTACGTAGGGACACGCAATGCCTTGTTTCTCCAAAAGGATAGCTTGCACACACCTAACCCATGCGTTGCAGATACCCCTTATCTGCAACCATCTGCCGCAGGTATCTGCAACGCCGTAACCGACTATCTATTAACAAATTAAAGCCATTTCGTTGCAGTTGCAGATACTTATACGCTTTTCAACTTTATGGTAGAGAGAAAATTATGCCATTAATAGCCATATCAAAATCAAATCCTAAAACTACTATTTTTTGCCGAAACGGAGAAAAAGAAAAAGCCCTGAAATTCAATAATTTCAGAGCTTCGCTTCATTTTGCAATATAACCGAGCGGTGCGTACGGGACTCGAACCCGTGACCCCATGCGTGACAGGCATGTATTCTAACCAACTGAACTAACGCACCAAAATATTCACTAAAGCATCTCTCTCGATTGCGGATGCAAAGGTAGATATTTTTTTGAAACCTGCAATAGCTTCAGTATCTTTTTTCTGAAAAAGTGGATTTATTAAGAATTATCGTGTACATTTGCAGCTACTAATAAAATAGAAAATAGAATGAAAAATACACCAATTGAACGACATCTGATTGATGAAACTATAAATGAGTTTCAAATTGTCGATTTTTCAAAAGCTACCATTCGGGAAGTGAAAGCTATTGCTTCGAAAGCAGAAGCTGCATCGGGAGTTGAATTTATTAAAATGGAAATGGGCGTTCCGGGGCTCCCTCCTTCCGCAGTAGGTGTGAAAGCAGAGATTGAAGCGTTACAAAATGGCATTGCCAGCCTATACCCCGATATCAACGGATTGCCGGAACTGAAAAAAGAGGCGTCCAACTTTATCAAAGCATTTATCAACGTGGATTTAAATCCGGAGGGATGTGTACCTGTCACCGGCTCTATGCAAGGAACATTCGCTTCATTCCTCACTTGCAGCCAATGCGACGAAAAGAAAGATACGATTTTATTCATCGATCCCGGATTTCCGGTACAGAAGCAGCAGTTGGTAGTAATGGGACAAAAGTTCGAAACGTTTGATGTATATGACTACCGCGGAGACAAACTGAAAGAGAAACTGGAAAGCTATCTGAAAAAAGGAAATATATCAGCTATCATTTATTCGAATCCCAATAACCCCAGCTGGATTTGCCTGAAAGAGGAAGAATTGCAGATTATCGGTGAATTGGCAACGCAGTATGATGTGATTGTTTTGGAAGACTTGGCTTATTTCGCCATGGACTTCCGGCAGGATTTGAGCAAACCATACCAACCTCCTTTCCAGCCATCAGTAGCCCATTATACAGATAATTATGTATTGTTGATTTCCGGTTCGAAAGCATTCAGCTACGCCGGACAGCGTATTGGCGTAAGCTGTATCTCTGATAAATTATACCACCGAAGCTATCCGGGACTGACCAAACGATATGGCGGCGGTACCTTTGGAACAGTTTTCATCCATCGCGTACTTTATGCACTTTCATCAGGAACGAGTCATTCCGCACAATTCGCCATGGCTGCCATGCTGAAAGCTGCCAACGAAGGACAATATAACTTCCTCAACGAAGTGAAGATCTATGGTAAGAGAGCACAAAAATTGAAAGAAATCTTCCTCCGTCACGGTTTCCACCTGGTATATGACAACGACTTGGGCGACCCGATTGCGGACGGATTCTATTTCACCATCGGATATCCGGGAATGACCAGCGGCGAACTTGCCAAAGAACTGATGTACTACGGAGTAAGCGCGATCTCATTGGTTACAACAGGAAGCCATCAGGAAGGATTACGCGCGTGTACCTCTTTTATTAAAGACCATCAGTATGCGCAACTGGACGAAAGAATGAAACTATTTGCAGAAAATCATCCG
This sequence comes from Bacteroides sp. D22, assembly GCF_000163675.1. Lineage (NCBI taxonomy): Bacteria > Pseudomonadati > Bacteroidota > Bacteroidia > Bacteroidales > Bacteroidaceae > Bacteroides > Bacteroides sp. D22. The sequence goes on from NZ_GG774830.1 coordinate 2,419, forward strand.
ATAGCCTGATTATCTGACATAAGATATTCATAAAAGCCATTCTTTAAATGAAAAAAAACGGAAATAACGATTGTTATTCCGTTTTTTTTCTTACATTAGTGGCATGAATATCGACTCTGACATATTTAAGATTCAATCGAATAATGTGTTACCATCAAGAGGAAGGATTTTAATATCTGAACCTTTTCTGCGTGACGCAACGTTTGGCAGGTCCGTAATTTTACTGGTCGATCATACGGACGAAGGAAGTATGGGATTGGTTATCAACAAACAACTGCCATTATTCCTGAACGATATCATCATGGAATTTAAATATCTGGACGAGATTCCTCTATACAAGGGTGGACCGATTGCCACTGATACTTTATTTTACCTCCATACACTATCAGACATCCCCGACTCTATCTCTATCAGCAAAGGACTTTATCTGAATGGAGATTTTGATGAAATAAAGAAATATATATTACAAGGGAATAAAATCAGCGAATGTATCCGTTTCTTCCTGGGGTATTCCGGATGGGACAGCGAACAGTTAAATAACGAAATCAGAGAAAACACATGGCTGGTGTCTGAAGAAGAAAAATCATATCTGATGAAAAACAATATCAAGGATATGTGGCGGACTGCTTTAGAGAAGCTAGGCAGCAAGTACGAAACGTGGTCACGCTTCCCACAAGTGCCTACTCTCAACTAATATTTATTTCTTAGGATTCAAACATTGGAGGAGCAATGCATCTTTGTAGCAGCCCTCCACTTGCAGCCAGTTTTTCAATAATCCGCATTGAACGAAGCCACAAGACGTGAACAGCTTTACACAAACGTCATTATCTGTCGTGACATGTGCATAAAGCTGACTTAAAGACAGAAAATCAAAAGCATATTCACAAAGCAGCTTCAATGCGTCGGTGGCATACCCTTGCTGCCGATAATCCTTATGCACGGCAATTCCTACTTCTCCCCGCGAATGAAGGGGAACGAAATCCGTAATATCAATCGTACCAAGGATACACTGGTCGGATTTGCGTACCATCATCAAACGTAATTGCTTATCCGCAAACACATCACACTGCGAACTTTCAATATATTGGCGCAACACGTAACGGGAGTATGGAACCGTAAAGTTACTGATATCCCACATCGAAGGATCATTTTCCATCTCATACATTATATCCATATCTTCCGGTTCTACCGCACGAAGATAGATACGATCGTTCATCAAGAAAGACTGTCTCATAGCTTTTCTTCTTTTGCAATGTGAAGTTCGTTACGCAATCTCTTCTCACTGGGCAGACAGAAAAGTGACGCCGTGAGGCCAATCAGCATACAGAGGTTACCCGTACTGCTCAACGTCAGGTAGTAACACAAAAGGTTCACCACAATAGCTACTTCAAGCACTCCCAAGCGAACAATGTTCCATTGCACATATCGCTTCAAGGCAAGCGTGATAGTCATGTGATCTATCTTTTTCTTAAGCACCAAGCTAAATAATTTGAGAGAAAGAGGCACACACAAAGCAGTAAGCAAAATGCCGACCGTCTCAAAATAGTAGATAGCCGGTGCGTTATCTACCAAACCTCCTACGGGAAAGAGTTCAAACTCTCCTGCCCCAAGCAAAAATGCCGGGAGCACCCAAAAGAAAACATAACTGATATTCAAATTTCTGACAGCTCGTTTTATCTGTTCTTCCATGTTCGTTCTTAAATGATTAATAATGATTATACAGTTCCGGTAAAAAGCGTCCGGTTCACAATACTGCGTCCTAAAGTTACTTCATCGGCATATTCAAGTTCATCACCAACCGATATGCCACGGGCTATCACACTTAGTTTAACCCCTAGTTTATCCAGCTTGCGATAGATATAGAAGTTGGTAGTATCCCCCTCCATCGTAGTGCTCAATGCCAAAATAACTTCTTTGATTCCACCTTCAGCCACCCGCTGCACCAGGCTTTCAATTTGAAGGTCACTCGGTCCGACTCCGTCCATTGGAGAAATAACCCCACCCAAAACATGATAAAGCCCGCGATACTGCTGGGTTGCCTCTACCGCCATTACATCACGGATATTTTCCACCACACAGACAGTGGAAGCATCCCGTTGCGGATTAGCGCAAATCTGGCAAGTTTCAGTATCGGATATATTATGACACACTTTGCAGTATTTCACCTCACGTTTCAACGTTATGATAGAATTTCCGAATGCTTCCACCGTAGCCGTATCCTGACGGAGCAGATGTAGAACAAGCCTCATAGCCGTCTTACGCCCGATACCCGGAAGTTTGGAAAATTCGCCGACTGCCTTTTCAAGCAGTATAGAAGGATATTGTTGGTTCATAGATAATATTTGCTGTTCTATCGATAAAACCTTGCAAAGATACAGATTATTGTTTTTAATACCTACAAAAATTGCTACCTTTGCATCTGTTATGATGATACTAGTCACTATTCTTTGCTACTTCGCGGTATTATTACTAATAGCCCGTATCACCGGACGTAAGGGCGGATCGAATGCAGCGTTCTTCAAGGGAGAGAACCAATCACCTTGGTACATAGTCTCTTTTGGAATGATTGGCGCCTCTATCTCCGGAGTCACTTTCGTCTCTGTACCGGGAATGGTGCGCGGAATGGATATGACGTATATGCAAACGGTACTCGGATTTTTCTTCGGATACATGGCCGTAGCCCATATCTTACTTCCTTTATATTATAAATTGAATCTGACAAGTATCTACGGATACCTCGGCACCCGCATCGGAGTGCGCGCCTATCGCACCGGTTCCTTTTTCTTTCTGCTGTCACGCATGTTGGGAACCGCAGCCAAACTTTATCTGGTATGCCTCATTCTCCATACGTATGTATTTCAGGAAATGCACGTCCCCTTTTGGCTGATTGCTGTCGGTTCGGTTGCATTGGTATGGATATATACCCATAAAAGCGGAATAAAGACCATCGTGTGGACAGATACCTTACAAACATTTTGCCTGATTGCCGCTCTGATTTTTATCATCTATTTTACAATCCAAAGATTAGACCTTAACTTCAGCGGCATTGTGCAAACAATCCAAAACAGCGAACACAGCCGTATTTTTGTATTTGACGACTGGATATCCCGGCAAAACTTCTTCAAACAGTTTTTCAGCGGTATCTTCATCGTCATCGTAATGACCGGACTGGATCAGGATATGATGCAAAAGAATCTTTCTTGCCGGAACCTCCGGGAAGCACAAAAAAACATGTACTGCTACGGTTTCTCATTCATTCCGCTAAATTTCCTTTTTTTATGCCTGGGAATTCTATTGATAGCGCTAGCGGGACAGATGCAACTCGAACTGCCAGCCATGAATGATGATATACTGCCCATGTTTGCAGCCCAAGGTTATCTGGGACAATCCGTATTGGTACTTTTTACAATCGGCATTATCGCAGCAGCTTTCAGCAACTCGGATTCCGCCCTGACAGCCATGACAACCAGTGTATGCATAGACCTGCTGAATACGGAAAAAGACACAGAAGAAACGGCACGTCGCAAAAGAGGCAAAGTGCATTTATCGTTATCAGTCTTATTGGCATTCTTCATCTGCCTGGTAGAAATACTCAATAATAAGAGCGTTATTGACGCCATATATATCATCGCCTCCTACACATACGGCCCCCTGCTCGGAATGTTTGCTTTCGGACTTTTTACACGCAGGCAAACGAACGACCGGTGGGTTCCTCTCATAGCCATCCTTTCACCCCTGCTCTGCTATCTTGCCGACTGGTGGATTGGAAAAGAAACCGGATATAAATTCGGTTATGAATTGCTAATGTTAAATGGAACGCTTACCTTTGCGGGGTTAATCTGCATGTCTAAAAAAGGGAAAAACGATGTTACAAAGAAATAAATGACAAGAAAATGGAAATAACAAGTGCTGAATTTGTGATTAGCAATACGGACGTGAAGAAATGCCCGGCCGGTATTTTCCCGGAATATGCCTTTATAGGCCGTTCGAATGTGGGAAAATCGAGTCTTATCAATATGTTGACCAGCCGTAAAGGTCTGGCCATGACCTCTTCTACTCCGGGAAAAACGATGTTAATCAACCACTTCCTTATCAATAAGAATTGGTATCTCGTCGACCTTCCGGGATATGGCTATGCCCGACGCGGACAAAAAGGGAAAAACCAGATACGCACCATAATCGAAGATTATATCTTGGAACGGGAGCAAATGACCAACCTCTTTGTCCTGATAGACAGCCGGCTGGAACCTCAAAAAATAGACCTCGAGTTTATGGAATGGCTGGGCGAGAACGGTATCCCCTTCTCTATCATCTTTACCAAAGCCGACAAGCTAAAAGGTGGACGTTTAAAAATGAATATCAATGCCTATTTACGTGAGTTGGGCAAACAATGGGAAGAGCTCCCTCCTCACTTCGTATCTTCCTCGGAAGACCGCACAGGACGTATGGATATACTCAACTACATAGAAAACATAAACAAGGATCTCAATGTTAAATGAAAGAAGAATGAAAATGAAAAAGAGTTTTTTATCTATTGCCTTTTTGGCAGTATTTATGCTAACGGCAACTAACAGCCAGGCGCAATCATGGTCCGACTTATTAAATAAGGACAACATTTCAAAAGTAGTAAATGCCATCACCGGAACCACCGAATCTATCGACATGACCGGAACATGGAGCTACAAAGGTTCGGCGGTAGAGTTCGAATCGGATAACTTACTAATGAAAGCAGGCGGAGCTGCCGCAGCCACTATGGCTGAAAACAAGCTGAACGAACAATTAAGCAAAATAGGTATTAAAGATGGCCAGATGAGTTTCACTTTCAATGCCGACAGTACTTTCACCAGCACGGTGGGCAAGAAAACATTGAAAGGCACTTACTCCTACAATGCTTCAACCAAACAAGTTGATTTGAAGTATTTGAAACTTCTGAATCTGCACGCTAAAGTAAATTGCAGTTCCAGCTCACTGGAGTTACTGTTCAACTCGGACAAACTGTTGAAATTAATGGCTTTCATCGGTAGCAAAAGTAGCAGTACCGCACTGAAAACAGTTAGTTCACTGGCCGAAAATTACGATGGAATGATGCTCGGATTCCAGCTCTCAAAATAGCAAAAGAGAATCGTTTAATACTATTTCGCACTCCATAAAGTATATTTTAGGGGAAAAGCATTATCTTTGTCGTTTGTAATCAAAAAGAGAAGGAAAAATGAAAAAGATACTTTTTTTAATGACCCTGTTAGTAATGGGCGTAAGCTTTGCATTTGCACAAACAAATGCAGATATCAAGTTTGACAAAACAACTCACGATTTCGGTAAGTTTTCTGAAAACAGCCCGGTTGTCAGTTGCACATTTACCTTTACTAATATCGGCGATGCCCCGCTGGTGATCCATCAGGCTGTAGCCTCTTGCGGATGTACAGTACCCGAATATACAAAGGAACCCATCATGCCGGGCAAAAAGGGAACAATCAAGGTGACTTATAACGGAACAGGCAAATATCCGGGACATTTCAAAAAATCAATCACCTTGCGTACCAACGCCAAAACAGAGATGGTAAGATTGTATATCGAAGGCGATATGACAGCAAAAGATGCAAAGTAGGAAAAAATAGACTATTACATAAAGGAGAATCTTTCGGTTCTCCTTTTTTTTTGTTTACTTTGAGGACGGAAATGTAAATTAACACATTAGCAAATTATAAAAACTATGAAACAAGAAGAAGACAAATTCACCGGGTTACCCGAGAATGCGTTCAGAGAGTTGAAACCTGGGGAAGTGTACAACCCGTTGATGAGTCCCTCTAAAAATTATCCGGAAGTTAATATCTGGTCAGTAGCATGGGGTATTGCCATGGCAATCCTTTTTTCAGCCGCCGCTGCCTATCTGGGGTTGAAGGTCGGACAGGTATTTGAAGCAGCTATTCCAATTGCGATCATTGCCGTAGGAGTTTCCGGAGCTGCCAAAAGAAAAAATGCGTTGGGCGAAAATGTGATTATCCAGTCTATCGGAGCTTGTTCCGGAGTAATCGTTGCCGGAGCGATCTTCACCCTCCCCGCTCTTTATATTCTCCAAGCTAAATATCCCGAGATGACGGTTACCTTCATGCAGGTATTCATCAGCTCTTTATTGGGTGGCGTATTGGGTATTCTATTCCTGATCCCTTTCCGTAAATACTTCGTCAGCGACATGCATGGAAAATATCCTTTCCCGGAAGCAACAGCCACTACACAGGTGTTGATCTCCGGCGAAAAAGGTGGCAGCCAGGCCAAACCGTTATTGATGGCAGGTATGATCGGTGGATTATATGACTTCATCGTAGCGACATTCGGATGGTGGAACGAGAACTTTACCACCCGTGTTTGCAGTGCCGGAGAAATGCTGGCAGAAAAGGCGAAATTAGTATTCAAGGTAAACACTGGTGCCGCTGTACTTGGTTTGGGATATATCGTCGGACTGAAATATGCTTCCATCATTTGTGCCGGTTCACTGGCTGTGTGGTGGATTATCATTCCGGGAATGTCTGCTATCTGGGGTGACAGTGTACTGAATGCATGGAATCCGGAAATTACCTCTACCGTAGGTATGATGAGTCCGGAAGAAATATTCAAATATTATGCCAAGAGCATCGGTATCGGCGGTATCGCTATGGCAGGTGTGATCGGTATTATCCGTTCCTGGAGCATCATCAAGAGCGCTGTCGGACTGGCAGCCAAAGAGATGGGCGGTAAAGGGAATGTAGAGAAAAGCATTATCCGTACCCAACGGGATCTTTCCATGAAGATTATCGCTATCGGTTCTATCATCACACTGTTCTTAATCGTATTATTTTTCTATCTCGATGTCATGCAAGGGAATCTGTTGCATACATTGGTAGCCATTGTTTTGGTTGCCGGCATCTCTTTCCTGTTCACCACAGTAGCAGCTAATGCCATTGCGATTGTTGGTACTAATCCGGTTTCGGGAATGACATTGATGACACTGATTTTGGCTTCCGTAGTGATGGTAGCTGTCGGACTGAAAGGTCCTTCGGGCATGGTTGCCGCATTGGTAATGGGTGGTGTAGTATGCACCGCGCTGTCGATGGCAGGAGGTTTTATCACCGACTTGAAAATTGGTTACTGGCTCGGAAGTACGCCTGCCAAACAGGAAACATGGAAGTTCTTGGGAACAATCGTATCGGCTGCAACAGTAGGCGGTGTAATGATTATCCTGAATAAGACATACGGATTTACAAGTGGCGCACTGGCTGCTCCGCAAGCAAATGCGATGGCGGCCGTGATCGAACCACTAATGAGCGGTGTAGGTGCACCCTGGTTGTTATATGGCATTGGGGCTGTCTTAGCTATTATTCTGACTCTTTGTAAAATTCCTGCATTAGCTTTCGCATTGGGTATGTTTATTCCATTGGAACTGAATGTACCGTTGGTAGTGGGTGGAGCAGTGAATTGGTTTGTTACAACACGTAGCAAAGATGCATCTCTGAATACGGAAAGAGGTGAAAAAGGAACTTTACTGGCATCCGGTTTCATTGCCGGAGGTGCATTGATGGGAGTAATCAGTGCCGCGATGCGCTTTGGTGGAATCAATCTGGTTAATGAGGCATGGTTGAACAATACTTGGTCAGAAGTGTTGGCATTAGGAGCGTATGCCTTACTGATTCTTTACTTTATAAAGGCTTCAATGAAAGTTAAATAAATAATTATGAGGAGACTATTATCCATTATAGTATCGCTTGTAACTGCCATATCATTTGCGCAGCAGCCCGTCGAGCTACCTTTGTGGCCCGACGGTGCTCCCAACTCCAGTGAACTAACCGGAGAGGAGCAGGAAACGCGTCCTCATTTTGTCACGAATGTCACGCATCCCACCCTGACGGTCTACCACCCGGAAAAGCCGAATGGAATGGCTATTATCATGTGTCCCGGAGGCGGGTATCGTGGACTGGGCATGGATGGAGAGGGGTATGATATGGCTCCTTGGTTCTGCGGACAAGGTATTACCTATATGGTATTAAAATACCGGATGCCGAACGGCCATTGGGAAGTCCCCGTATCAGACGCCGAACAAGCCATTCGCATGGTACGCCAACATGCCAAAGAATGGAATGTCAATCCTTACAAGGTAGGATTAATGGGAGCCTCTGCGGGAGGGCATTTAACTGCTACACTCGCCACTCATTATAATTCGGAAACACGTCCGGACTTTCAGATATTACTTTATCCGGTGGTTACGATGATGCAAGTCACCCGTGGAAATACAAGAACTGCATTGCTCGGCAAAAATCCAACAATGGAACAAATACAGAAGTTTTCCGCCGAATTGCAAGTAACGCCCGATACTCCACAAGCATTTATCGCTCTTACCTCCGACGACCCTTCCGTAGCACCTTATCACGGAGTGAATTATTACCTTGCTTTACAGAAAAACAAGGTTCCGGCAACTCTCCATGTTTATCCTACCGGAGGACATGGCTGGGGATTTAAGGATCATTTTAAATATAAGCAACAATGGACACAGGAATTGGAGAAATGGTTGCGCGACGGCGTTGTATTCCCGGAAAACCCCGAACCCATGTTACGAATCGGGAAATCTTATCTGGGAACTAAATACGTGGCTAACACATTAGATCAAGACGGAGAAGAATCATTAGTGATCCGGACAGATGCCGTAGATTGCCTCACTTTCGTAGAATACACGTTGGCACAGGCACTCGGTTCTTCCTTTGCCGACAATCTACAAAAAATACGTTATCGGGACGGCATCATCAACGGTTATCCTTCCCGGTTGCATTATACTTCCGAATGGATAGAGAACGGAATCCGCCACGGATTCCTCACCGATATTACTGCCAAAAACAGTGCGCATACCCAGAAAATCTCTCTTTCGTATATGTCTACCCATCCCAAGCAATATAAAAAATTGGCTGATTCGCCGGAAAATGTACGACAAATGGCCGAATATGAAAAAGCAATCTCCGGAAAAGTCGTACATTGGTTGCCGAAAAGCGAACTGCCGGAAGCCGGATTGCCCTGGATCATGAATGGAGACATTATTGCTATTACAACGAAGATGCCCGGACTGGACATTGCTCATGTGGGAATAGCAGAATATAAAGAGGGAAAACTGCACCTGCTGCACGCTTCTTCTACATTGGGAAAAGTAGTTGTCAGCGACGAACCTCTCAATCACATGCTAAACAACAATAAATCGTGGACAGGCATACGTGTTGTCCGGATGTCTCACTCTAAAAATAACTGATTATGAAACGAGTAAAACATTTCCTTCTCGCCTCGTGCTTATTCCCCACTTTGCTGGGAGCACAAGAAATGGCAAGCGCCTATTTTCTGGAACTTACTCCGGACGCCCAATCGGCAGGTATGGCAGGTACAGGATTAGCTACCACCGACAACGGTAGTACAGCTATTTTTCATAATGCTTCTACCATCGCTTTCTCACAAGAAGTGATGGGTGCGAGTTATTCATACGCTAAGATCAACCAAGATTATGCGCTACATAGCGCCTCCCTTTTCTACCGGATCGGAAGGGAAGGCATACATGGGTTTGCTGTAGGTTTCCGGCATTTCAAAGATCCTAAGGTGCTCGATTACCGTCCTCATATCTGGGATTTAGAAGCTGCTTATTTCAGAAATGTAGCCAAAAATCTGTCTCTTTCATTAACGTTCAGATACCTGCAAGCCAAAGCCGCGGAAAGCGCAGACAGCAAGAATAGCGTTTGTCTGGACTTCGGCGCGACCTACTATCGCAATATGGCTCTATTGGACGAAATGGCTTCCTGGAGCATTGGTTTCCAAGCTGCCAACTTAGGCAAAAAGCTGAACGGACAAAAGTTACCCGCCAGATTAGGATTGGGAGGTACAATCGACCTGCCATTCAGTATAGAAAACCGTTTGCAGGTGGCGCTCGACTTCAACTATCTGCTCCCTTCTGAAATCCGTCATCTCCAGGCTGGCATAGGAGCTGAATATAATTTCCTGAAATATGGTGTTGTCCGTGCGGGATACCATTTCGGAGACAAAGACAAAGGAGTAGGCAACTACGGCACCCTAGGCTGCGGAATAAACTTCTGGCCGATACGTGCAGACTTCTCATACGCCTTGGCTGATAAAGATTGCTTTATGCGCCGCACTTGGCAACTGGGAGTTGGAATAGTTTTCTAAGTTCCTCTTCGAGGCGTTGCTTCACTTCGTCCATCGGCACATCGTGCTTTAATTCCTGACGAAGAGAAGTGACGCCTTTATCTATAAATCCGCAAGGGTGGATATAACTGAAATAACGTAAATCGGTATTCACATTCAGAGCCAGTCCATGCATCGTGACATAATGACTGCTTCTCACTCCGATAGCACAAATCTTACGCGCACGAGGCGTATCACCTTCCAACCAGACTCCTGTCGCTTTCTCCAAACGTCCGGCCTCAATGCCATAAAAAGCACATACCCGAATCACCGCTTCTTCCAACAGATGAACGTACTCTTTCAATCCTAACTGAAATTCTTCCAGGTTTAATATCGGATAACATACCAGTTGTCCCGGACCATGATAAGTAATGTCCCCTCCCCGATCAATATGATAAAGGGTGGCATCAATTGCTTTCAGTTGTTCATCACTCAACAGCATATTATTTTCTTTCCCGCTACGTCCTAATGTATAAACATGGGGATGTTCGCACATCACAATACGGTTTTCATAACTCTCGCCCTGAACTTTTGCCCGGACAATGTTATCAAACCATTCTGTCTGCCGTTGCCATGCTTCGGCGTATGGTATCAAATTCCAATCAATAAAAAATGTTTTCATAAAAACAAAGGTAAGAAATAAAAAGAAAATGCGTACATTTGTTGGCCCAATATAACAAACACAACTATGAAAATGGACTTTCCACAGGTAGACTTGCCTACCGAAGTATTAGCATGGACGAATGTAACAGAAGACATTCTCAATATTTACAAGCAATCTTGCCGGTTGCAAGCATGTATTGTTGCCATCTGTACCGAAGGTTCGATGAAAGCCTCCATCAATCTGCTTGATTATGAGATTCGTCCTAATGACCTGATAACTCTGTTACCGGGAACAATCATTCAGTTTCGGGAGAGAACAGAAAAGGTATGCCTTTGCTTTGCCGGCTTTTCCGCACATTGCGCCGGACGAATCAACCTGATGAAGAATATTGGTAACGCATATCCCAAACTGATAGAACAGCCGGTGGTTCCTCTTAATGAAGAGGTAGCCAGTTATCTGAAAGACTATTTTGCTCTATTATCACGGGCCAGTTGCAATGAGAACTTCGAAATGGATTCTGAATTGGTTGAATTGTCTCTTCAGACCATCCTGACAAGCATACGATTGATATATCATAAATTTCCGGGTGAAAACGGTAGTTCGAATCGAAAAAAAGAAATCTGCCGGGAACTGATTCATGTTATCACCGAGAATTATAAAAATGAACGTCGTGCACAGTTCTACGCAGATAAATTAGGTATATCTCTTCAACATTTAAGTACGACAGTAAGACAAGTGACAGGTAAAAGTGTATTGGACACTATTGCATATATTGTCATTATGGATGCTAAAGCCAAACTGAAAGGTACCAATATGACTATCCAAGAAATCGCATATTCTCTAAACTTCCCCAGTGCCTCTTTCTTTGGCAAGTATTTCAGACGATATGTAGGAATGACGCCATTGGAATTTAGAAACAGATAATTTATACAAAGGACGATAGAAAACATAAATGGTGAGTTGTAAAACAATGAACGGTGAATAAATTGCGCATTATCCGCAAAGTATTCACCGTCTATTATTTGTTGTTCACTGTTCACAAATATTACAGCTTACCATTCAGCATTTACTGCTTACAGGTTCCTGTCTTTTTATGGTTCGTTTCTTATTTTCTTCCCAAGCTCAACGAATTGAGCACTACACTCACGCTGGAGAACGCCATTGCGGCACTTGCCAGCATCGGATTCAATAACAAACCATTCAGCGGGAACAAGATACCGGCAGCAATAGGAATACCGATCAGGTTATAAATAAACGCCCAGAAAAGATTCTGATGAATCAGTTTGACCGTCTGCTTTGACAACTGGAAGGCTTTAGGAAGTAGCAACAAGTCCGATGTCATCAAAGTCACCATAGCCACGTCCATAGCAATATCCGTTCCTTTTCCCATGGCAATGCTGACGTCAGCCAATGCCAATGCCTGCGAATCATTGATACCATCGCCCACCATCGCAACCTTCTTTCCCTGCATTTGAAGCTCACGCACAAATTCGGCCTTATCATCCGGCAGAGCGTCGGCAACAAAACGTTCGATTCCTAAACGGGAAGAAACGGCTAGTGCAGTCCGTTGCCCGTCACCCGTCAGCATACAGATGTCAATCCCTTGACGTTTCAGTTCCTTCACTGCTTCGGCAGAAGTAGCCTTTATCGGGTCGGAAACAGCAATGATAGCCAACAACTCGTTTTCACGTCCAAAGTAAATGATGCCGTTACCGTCCGATTCATAGTGAACCAGCATTTCAGCCATCACATCGCTTACTGTCGCACTGAAATCTTTCAGGAGTTTATGACTGCCTACCCAATAAGTATGTCCCTCATACGAGGCTTTAATTCCTTTTCCCGTAATGCTTTCAAAGCTATCCAACACGGCAGGTTTTATTTTTTCCTCATCCTGAAGCGCAGAGACAATAGCGCCGGCAAGCGGATGCTCCGATTTCATTTCCGCAGCTAAAAATACATCTTTGAAATGTGGTTCCTGCGACTGCGCCCATAACCATCCGGTAGCTGTAGGATGCCCTTCAGTCAGTGTTCCCGTTTTATCCAGTACAACGACATCTACTTTGCGCATTTGTTCCAAAGCCACTGCATCTTTAATCAGAATATGCTGGCTGGCAGCTTTGCCTATACCCACCATCAATGCAGTAGGTGTAGCAAGTCCCAAAGCACATGGACAAGCAATGACAAGAACAGAAACAGCCGACAAAATACCATAAGAGATATATTCACTACCACCAATGGTGACCCACAATACAAATGTAAGAATGGCAATGCCCAATACGACAGGTACAAAAATCCCCGTAATACGATCGACAATGCGTTGCACGGGAGCTTTGCTGCCCTGTGCTTCCTGCACCATAGCGATAATACGGGCAAGCACCGTTTCACTGCCTACCTGTGCGGCACGAATGATAAATGAACCACGCTGGTTAATCGTTCCTGCCAATACTTTATCACCTTTCTTCTTTTCTACCGGAACCGGTTCACCGCTAATCATACTCTCATCGACATACGAATCGCCTTCGGAAAGCTGACCGTCCACAGGTATTTGCTCTCCCGGACGTACAACCACCAAATCACCTACCTGGAGTTTTTCAATCAAGATCTCCTCCTCCACTCCATTGCGCAGAACACGAGCCGCTTTAGGCTGCATTCCCATCAACTTACGGATAGCTGTCGAGGTATTTCCTTTGGCACGTTCCTCCATCAACTTTCCGGTAAGGACGAAAGCGATAATCACCGCAGAAGCCTCATAATAGACATGCGGTTCCAATCCGCGGTCATACCAGAATTCGGGGAAGAAAGTGTTGAACAGACTGAACAGAAAAGCAATGGAAGTACTAAGAGCAACCAAAGTATCCATATTGCTCCGTCCTAATTTAGCCTGTTTCCAGGCTCCGGTGAAGAAACCACCTCCGAAAAAGACCATAACAGGGATAGCAAGTACCATTTGAATCTCATTAGAGTATAGCACATGCATCAGTATCATGGAATATACCAACAATGGTACTACCAAAATCCACGCTCCAATTACCTTCCATTTCAAACGAGTGTAACGCTTATGCTGTTCCTCTTCCCGGCGTTCTTCTTTGTGGGCTTCTTCCACAATCAGATCATAACCTGCCGCAAGCACAGCCGCACGAATCTCTCCGGGAGTCAGCTGCTCTTTCTCATAAGAAACGGTCAATGTATTGGTAGCAAAATTAACGGAAGCCTCAATGACTCCCGGCAATTTTTTTACTGTTCTTTCTACATTATTGGCACATCCTGCACAATGCATATTAAGCACAGGAAATGCCTTTTTTGTTGTGTTACCCATATAATTATTGTTTACGGCCTTCCCCTCCTCTCGAAAAAGAAGTTGGGGAAGAACCCTTGTTTGTTTATAGAAACAAGCTAATACAGGTATTTGTTCAATTACTTCTTATCAGCCTTCTGATTGTCTTTCTTTGTTTCTTTTACAAATTCGGCTTCATAACTGAACTTATTAAACCCTGCCTGCAACTTCTTTACATTCGTTTTTTCAGCGTCATACGTAATGGTTACCATTTTCGTTTTTACTTCGGTCGAAATATCCTTCAACCCTTTCTCAAAACGCATATTGTCCTTTACTTTCTTTTCGCATTTCTCACAGTGCATCTGCGACACTTTAAATACAACAACACGAATATCTTTTGCCAATACAGCTGTTACACTCAAAAGAGCCACCACGCAAGTGGCCATCCATCTTTTTGTTCTCATTTTTCTTATCAGTTTAAAATTAATATTCTTTATTATGCGATCGTTTCTTTCATTCGCTATTTCCTGCTTTTACTCACTATTTCTAGCTAAGTTAAAACGTATTCCGATATATCCTTTTGCTCCGTGCACCGGTCCCCAAATCATGGTAGAATCAAAGTTGTTCCCCCAGGGATTTGCCGCATCGATAATCGGATTCTTTTGTTTGAAGTTTGTCAGGTTCTCGCCTCCTATGTAGATAGACCAGCGGCGGAAGTAACGGGTCACCTGTAAACTCAACTGTTCAAAACTGCCATAACGACGTTCCCAGGACAACTGTCCGTCTCCCAGTTCATAAGGAGTAGGCATCCTGCCGCCGCCATTCAGTTGCAGTGTGGCGTCAAACTGCCATATTCCCAGCGGAGTTTGGTAAGAAGCCGTGAGTAGTCCTTTATATTTGCTAGTCAGCGGTTTCTCCATTCGTTCACCTTTGTAGGTCGTTTTTGCATCTGTGAGCCGGTAAGCACCTGTCAGGGTGAATCCTTTGAAGAAAGGATAACTTGCTTCCACTTGGAACACATGCGAATAAGAGCGTCCATCCAAATTGTAGAAAGCTACTTCATGGGGGTTGCTATCCATATCTACGATCACTTGTTTCAGGAAATCCGTATAATAGTATTCTGCATTCACATTCAGCGTTTTGCCGAATATAGGGATATAAGTAGAGACGCTGGCACCGTAATTCCACGCTTCTTCCATATCCAGGTTCTTTGCTATTTCCACCTTACGACTGCTGGAAAGCAGGTAGTTGTTTTCCGCCAACACATGATTGGTACGATACCCTTTTCCGGCAGAAAGACGGAAATTCACATAATCATTCGGATTGTACTTAAGATGCGCACGCGGAGTCACGAAGAAACCATGTTCGTTACTGTAATCACCACGCAGACCGGCCATTACCATCCATTTATCATTCAGGTTCAACGTATATTGCACGTAAGCACCGGGAACAGCTTCCTTTTCAAAGGCTTTGAGAGGATTGTCCGTTGTATTTTCCAAACGGTAATGTTGGTCATAAGCGTCATAATTGAAGCTCAATCCAGCGGAGAAACTATTTTGCGGATTAAATTCCGTTTCAAACATCAGCGAAGCATAGACGTTGGTTTGATCCACATTATACAGTTTGCGTCCATACGTAGCATCCTGATTGTGTAAAGTGGTGGAAAGAATCAAAGCCAGGTTCGTATTCTTCTCCTTATTAAAGATATAGGCGTTCTTGGTGAAGAATTCATAGCGTTCCGTATCAATCCCTACTTTATACAGATCACCGGAGTGCATTGTCCCTCCGTGATTGGCCTGTCCGCTGGTACGTGTTTCAGAAAGGGCTTTGATACCTGCCTGGAAAACATAATGGTCGCCCATATATGCCCACCGATTCCACACATTATATTGTTCTACCTGCGGAATATCCACAAATCCGTCATCGTTGCCATCATGCGCCTTGGTCTCATTTTCGTAATGTGCCAGCAGGGAAGTGCTCCACCGTTTGGAAAGTTTCAATGTAGCGTCCGCATTGGCTTCATACCTGTTGGTAGTGCTTGCAAAAAGATTGGCAGAAACCCAATCGGCTTCCGGCAACTGTGGTTTCTTAAATTCTACGTTTATCTGTCCTGTGATGGCTTCATAACCATTCTTCACCGAAGATGTTCCTTTGGAGACCTGTATGCTCTGCATCCACGGACCGGGGACATATCCCAATCCATAAGGAGCGGCGGCTCCCCGATAATTCGGAATGTTTTCCGTCAACATCTGCACATAAGTGCCGGACAGCCCCAACAATTTAATTTGTTTGGCTCCTGTTGCCGCATCGGAATAACTCACATCTACTGAAGGGTTCGTCACAAAACTTTCACCCAGATTACAACAAGCGGCTCTACTCAATTCGGCACTGCTTATCATGTCTTCGTTCATCACGCTACTGCGCAATTTCATCGTTCCCAGTTTACGAGTGACAATATTTACTTCATTCAGTTCCACTCCATCACGAAGCACAATATCCAGTTGTTGATTTTTACTGCTCACATGAATCGTGTCGTTCTGAAAACCGATAAAACTGACAATCAGCATGTGGCTTTTGGAAGGTTTAGTGATAGAAAAACTACCATCCTCTTTGGTTGTCACTCCTTGTCCTGTATTCATCCAGAACACATTGGCACCCGGAATAGCCTCCCCGGTACTATCTTTCACTGTTCCCCGTACTTGCGCATATATATTGCCGGCAAATAACAGGAACAGTCCTATTATCATATATTTCATTCTTTCTAAAGTTACTTTCGAGATACAAAATTAATTCATTTCTCATGCAACTTAGTTGCATTCAGTGCTGCTTTACTTTCATGTTCTATTGAAAGCAAAGGATTAAATAAGAAAGAAATAGTGGCTAAATAATGTAGGTGGAATATAACGCCAGCTTCTGCCTCGAGCAGAGAGGTGGCGGAGAGGTCAGACTATCAAATTCTACCGGTTTATCCGCATAGGTCGGAGTCAGCAGATAGCAGAAATGCTCACATAAAAGATCGACTGCCAAAACTGATACGGTCAGTTCCGTAGAGTGTTTCATCAGGTCGAGCTTATAAATCGTAACCGTACAACCTTTTTCTTTGCAGTTTTTCTTTGAATCGCAAGTATGAGACTTTTTACACTTCGGACAGCCTGAATCACAGCAACTCTGCACTGTCTCACAACGGGCACAGCAATAACGCACAATAGAGACTCCGCCTCCTGAATAGATAATCAGGAGAGAAAGGATAAGTGCTGTTATGTAGGCTAGTTTTTTCATTTCAGAGGACAAAGATAAGAATAAAAACAGATTTTCCTATAATTTTTCGTAATTAAGATTCAATCAATCCGATACAGACACATTCTCTTTCCTTTATTTGGCTATTTTAGAGTCATATCAGCACTATTAACTCTTTTTACTCAACAATAAAACCTATCTTTGCCCCAATAAATTCTCTGATTTTTAAGTAAACGCTATGCTTACATATTTACTCATCATTATCACTCTTTATCTGGCAGGTAATGCCTACATATTTATCAGAGCAAAGCAAGCTCTGAAAGTTAAATCTCTCGGAGTAAAAATATTCCTGACCGTTTTATTCTGGATATGTGCTTTATCCTTTTTCGGCACGATGCTAACTCGTAACCTTGAGATGCCTGTCTTTATCTCCCATTCAATGTACACCATTGGAACAAGTTGGTTGATATTTACTCTATACATGGCATTATTCTTGCTTTTGTTTGATATCTTGAAATTATTCAAAGTTGTCTACAAATATAGGTTCTATCTGTCTTTAGTGTTCACGTTGGGATTGCTGGGATGTGGGGTATATAACTATCATCACCCGGAAACCAATGTAGTCAGCATTTTAACCAATAAACGATATGAAGATACTCCCCAAGCAATTAAAATCGTCGCAATCAACGATGTTCACTTGGGAAATGGCACAGGGAAAGCCGCATTAAAAAAATATGTGGAAATGATAAATGCGCAGCATCCCGACCTGATACTGATTAGTGGTGACTTGATTGATAATAGCGTCGTACCTCTTTATACAGAGAATATGGCGGAAGAATTAGCTAACTTGAAAGCTCCTATGGGTATCTATATGGTTCTCGGCAATCACGAATACATTAGCGGTATCGATGAAAGTATCCGATATATTAAAAGCACTCAAATACAATTATTGCGCGATTCAGTAGTTACACTTCCCAACGGCATACAACTGATAGGACGTGATGACCGTCATAACCGCAAGCGTCATTCCCTGCAAGAGTTAATGGTGAATATCGATAAAAGCAAACCTATCATTTTATTGGATCATCAACCTTTTGATTTGGAAAAAACGGAAGCTGCCGGCATCGACCTGCAATTCAGTGGGCATACACACCACGGACAAATATGGCCTATTAATTGGGTGACCGATTATATCTTCGAGCAAAGCCACGGTTATCGCCAATGGGGAAACAGTCACGTGTATGTATCTTCCGGATTGTCTCTTTGGGGACCACCCTTCAGAATAGGAACGCATAGTGAAATGGTTATTTTCAATTTTCAATGAATATTATGCAGTTTTGTCACATATGTTACAGTTTCCAAGCAATCTCTGCCCTATCTTTGCAGAAAAAAGATTATGGAACAATTACATGCTCATGAAGTCCTCCACATGATGGAAGGAAATAGCTACTCGGAATCATCATTGCGGGAAGCAATCATTAAGAAGTTTGGCTCACAGCAACGTTTTTATGCTTGCTCGGCAGAAAACATGGACGTAGATACCCTCATCAAATTTCTGAAAATGAAAGGGAAATTTATGCCTGCTGAAGATGGATTCACCGTGGATATCACTAAAGTTTGCAAGCATTGACGTGTGGATGGTATCCGGCAATCCTGTTTTAGAGGATAAATAGCTGCAAATTTTTCTGTTTTTATTAGCCCGATTCACGAATTTCATCTATATTTGTCAATAGTGAATGATAAAACAAATGTTGAATTTATAGAAAAAACGGGTATGAAAAAACAATATGTCAGTCTGCTTGCAATTATACTTTCGGTAAGCGGCTTTTTGTTTTCTTGTCATGACAAGATGAACAAAAACACAGGTGCGTTACAGTTTGATAGCATTCAAGTGAATGAGACAGCACACCTCTTCAGTGATACAGCCAAACCGGCCTGCAATATCATTATAAATTTTGCTTATCCGGTAAAATCATCGGATGATATGCTGAAAGACAGTTTGAATTCTTATTTCATTTCGGCCTGCTTCGGTGATAAATACATCGGCGAAAAGCCGGAAGAAGTTGTAAAGCAATATACCGAGAACTATATCAGCGAATACCGCCGCGACCTCGAACCGATGTATACTGAGGACGAGAAAGACAAAGAAGACAAATCTTCCATCGGAGCTTGGTATTCTTATTATAAAGGTATAGAGAGCCACGTACAACTGTATGATAAAGACCTGCTTGTATATCGTATCGACTACAACGAATATACCGGAGGTGCACATGGCATTTACATGGCTACTTTCCTGAACATGGACCTCACCCTGATGCGCCCGCTCCGTCTTGATGATATTTTTGTCGGAGACTACAAAGACGCATTGACCGACCTGATCTGGAACCAGCTCATGGCGGACAACAAAGTGAACACTCACGAAGCATTGGAAGACATGGGATATGCTTCCACCGGGGACATCGCTCCGACAGAAAATTTCTATCTAAGCAAAGAAGGAATCACCTTCTATTATAATGTATACGATATCACTCCTTATTCTATGGGACCTGTAAAGGTAACAATTCCATTTTCTATGATGGAGCATTTACTAGGCAGTAACCCAATTCTGGGAGAACTGAAAAATTAAATTTCATAAAAAGCTGAACACCAATGAATATCCTATTGTTATCACTCCCGTGTGACAGAATAGGATATTCATCCACATCTATCATTCAAAACTTATAACTCAAAACTCAAACAGTGGAAATCATACTGAAATATTTTCCTGATCTGACGGAAGAGCAGCGCAAACAGTTTGCAGCTCTATACGACCTCTACATTGACTGGAATTCTAAAATCAACGTAATCTCCCGCAAGGACATCGAGAATTTATATGAGCATCACGTGCTCCATTCGTTAGGCATTGCCAAAACAATCCAATTTCGCCCCGGAACCAGCATTATGGACCTGGGTACAGGAGGAGGTTTCCCCGGTATTCCTTTAGCCATCTTATTTCCCGAAGTAACATTTCACCTCGTGGACAGTATCGGCAAAAAAGTACGGGTAGCAACCGAAGTGGCAAACGCTATCGGACTGAAAAATGTAACATTCCGTCATGCCCGCGCAGAAGAGGAGAAACGAACGTTCGACTTTGTTGTCAGCCGTGCCGTAATGCCTTTGGCGGATTTGATTAAGATTATCAAAAAGAATATCTCTTCAAAACAACAGAATGCATTACCCAACGGACTGATCTGCCTCAAAGGTGGCGAGCTGGAACATGAAACGATGCCGTTCAAGCATAAAACGGTCATTTATAACTTGAGCGATAATTTCGAAGAAGAGTTCTTTCAAACTAAGAAAGTGGTATATGTTCCGATTTAAACAAGACTATATGTTCTGATAGATGATAAATCATAAAGAAACCATGAAAATAAAGAGATTTGAATTTAATATGTTTCCCGTAAACTGTTACGTATTATGGGACGACACTAAAGAAGCAGTCGTAATCGATCCCGGCTGTTTTTATGAAGAGGAAAAGCAGGCTCTGAAAAAGTTCATTCTTACCAATGAGCTGAATGTAAAGCATCTGCTGAATACTCATTTGCACCTGGATCATATCTTCGGAAATCCGTTCATGCTGAAAGAATTCGGATTATCGGCAGAAGCAAACAAAGCGGACGAGTACTGGATTGACGAAGCACCGAAACAAAGCAGAATGTTTGGTTTTCAGTTGCAGGAAGAACCTGTACCACTGGGCAAATACCTGCATGACGGAGATATTATCACTTTCGGACATACCAAACTAGAAGCGATACATGTGCCCGGACATTCACCCGGTAGCTTGGTGTACTATTGCAAGGAAGACAACTGCATGTTCTCCGGCGACGTCCTATTTCAGGGCAGCATCGGCCGTGCCGATCTCACAGGAGGCAACTTCGATGAACTGATAGAGCACATTTGCAGCCGTCTGTTTGTCCTCCCCAACGAAACTGTCGTTTACCCCGGACACGGTGCTCCTACGACGATCGGAATGGAGAAAGCTGAAAACCCATTTTTTAGATAAGAGAAGATTTAATGAGTTATGAATTCTGATTTATGATTTATGATTTGCCGTGCGGATGAAGTAGGTGTTGCGGCTGATTGAGGTTTATAAATCGGGAAAACATAAGAAAGCATAAATCAGAATTCATAATTCAGAAATCATTAATCATAAATCATTAAGACATGAAAACCGATTTGTTAGCTAGCCGTCACATCGGCATCAATGAACAAGACACAGCCCTGATGCTACACAAAATTGGCGTGAACTCACTGGACGAACTGATTGATAAAACAATTCCCGCCAATATACGGCTGAAAGAGCCGCTGGCATTGACTAGTCCGCTGACGGAATACGAATTTGGAAAACATATCGCCGAACTGGCAAATAAAAATAAACTATATACTACGTATATCGGTTTGGGATGGTACAACACGATTACCCCGGCTGTTATCCAGCGGAATGTATTCGAAAACCCGGTATGGTACACTTCTTACACTCCTTATCAGACAGAAGTGTCGCAAGGACGCCTGGAAGCGTTGATGAATTTTCAGACAGCCGTGTGCGACCTTACTGCCATGCCACTTGCCAACTGTTCACTTCTGGACGAAGCAACTGCCGCTGCCGAAGCCGTGAGCATGATGTATGCCATCCGTTCCCGTGCGCAACAGAAAGCCAATGCGAACGTAGTCTTTGTAGACGAGAATATCTTCCCACAAACATTGGCTGTTATGACTACACGCGCTGTGCCGCAAGGCATCGAACTGCGTGTAGGTAAATATAAGGATTTTGAACCTTCACCGGAAGTGTTTGCCTGCGTTCTACAATATCCAAACTCGAATGGAAACGCAGAGGATTATTCCGAATTTACAGAAAAAGCTCATGCCGCAGATTGCAAGGTAGCTGTCGCCGCCGATATTTTGAGTCTTGCCCTGCTGACTCCTCCGGGAGAATGGGGAGCAGATATTGTATTCGGAACTACACAACGTTTGGGTACTCCAATGTTCTATGGTGGTCCGTCGGCTGCTTTCTTTGCTACCAGAGACGAATACAAACGGAATATGCCGGGACGAATCATCGGATGGTCTAAAGATAAATATGGCAAACCTTGCTACCGGATGGCTTTGCAGACACGTGAACAGCATATCAAACGGGAAAAAGCTACTTCAAACATTTGTACCGCACAAGCATTATTAGCTACCATGGCAGGCTTTTACGCTGTTTACCACGGTCAGGAGGGTATCACTACAATTGCGTCGCGCATTCACAGTATCACTGTATTTCTTGAAAAGCAACTGAAGAAATGTGGATACACACAAGTCAACGTTCAATATTTTGATACCTTACGTTTTGAGTTGCCCGAACACGTTTCGGCACAACAAATCCGTACCATAGCGCTTAGTAAAGAAGTAAATCTGCGTTATTATGAAAATGGTGATGTCGGTTTCAGTATTGATGAAACAACAGATGTGGCAGCCGCCAATGTATTGCTCTCTATCTTTGCCATCGCTGCCGGAAAAGATTATCAGAAAGTAGACGATATTCCGGAAAAAAGCAATATCGACAAGGCTTTGAAACGGACAACTCCTTTCCTGACGCACGAAGTATTCAGCAAATATCACACGGAAACAGAGATGATGCGTTATATCAAACGTTTGGATCGCAAAGATATTTCGCTTGCACAATCGATGATTTCTCTCGGTTCATGCACCATGAAGCTGAATGCAGCTGCGGAAATGTTACCTTTAAGTCGTCCCGAATTTATGGGTATGCACCCGCTGGTTCCGGAAGATCAGGCAGAAGGATATCGGGAATTAATTAAGAATTTAAGTGAAGATCTGAAAGTTATCACCGGATTTGCAGGGGTGAGCCTGCAACCCAATTCGGGTGCTGCGGGAGAATATGCAGGACTTCGTGTAATCCGTGCTTATCTCGAAAGTATCGGTCAGGGACATCGGAACAAAGTCCTGATTCCGGCTTCAGCTCACGGAACAAATCCTGCGTCAGCTATACAGGCCGGATTTGTGACTGTCACCTGTGCATGCGACGAACAAGGAAATGTAGAAATGGATGACCTGCGTGCCAAGGCTGAAGAAAATAAGGATGAATTGGCAGCGCTGATGATTACTTATCCTTCTACACATGGTATCTTCGAAACAGAAATAAAGGAAATTTGCGACATCATTCATGCCTGTGGCGCACAAGTATATATGGATGGAGCCAATATGAATGCCCAAGTGGGATTGACCAATCCGGGATTCATCGGTGCAGATGTCTGCCACTTGAATCTTCATAAAACATTCGCTTCCCCTCATGGTGGCGGAGGTCCGGGAGTAGGTCCTATCTGTGTGGCCGAACATCTGGTTCCTTTCCTTCCCGGACATGGAATCTTCGGCAATTCGCAGAATCAAGTATCAGCTGCCCCATTCGGTAGTGCAGGTATTTTGCCTATCACGTATGGATATATCCGCATGATGGGTGCAGAGGGATTGACGCAGGCTACTAAGATCGCCATCCTGAATGCTAATTATCTGGCTACTTGTCTGAAAGATACGTATGGAGTTGTCTATCGGGGAGCCAATGGTTTCGTAGGACACGAGATGATTCTGGAGTGTAGGAAAGTACATGAAGAAGCAGGCATCTCGGAAAATGATATTGCCAAACGTTTGATGGACTATGGTTATCATGCTCCTACCCTCTCCTTCCCTGTTCACGGTACATTGATGATTGAACCGACAGAAAGCGAGAGTTTGGCAGAACTGGACAATTTCGTAGATGTCATGCTGAATATCTGGAAGGAGATTCAGGAAGTGAAGAATGGCGAAGCTGATAAGGATGATAATGTGTTGATTAATGCTCCGCATCCGGAATACGAGATTGTTAGTGATCGTTGGGAACATTCGTACACACGCGAAAAAGCGGCTTATCCGATAGAAAGTGTACGTGATAACAAATTCTGGGTCAATGTAGCTCGTGTAGATAACACATTGGGAGACCGTAAGTTACTACCAACTCGTTATGGCACTTTTGAATAAAGGTGATTTATTATAGAAATCAATTCATTAGAAAAGATTTTTAGAAGCATCTCAATAAGAAATAATCCCGGGGCTCAATGAATGTGAGCCCTGGGATTATTTTTATCAGCCCAAGACTGAATAAACAAAAGCCCTAGAGATGCATCAATTATCCCCAAGGCTCATATTTTGTGATATGGAATGTAAATCCAACTACAATTCTGAATATTTTTTCTACTTGACAATCGTTACCGTATCAGCCTTCACCTTTTTCTCTTTCATCGGACTCTTCGAATCAGCATACCCCAAAGCTACGCAACCATAGACTTTATGATTGGCAGGAACACCTAAAGAGGTAATATATTCACGAACTTCAGGATCATCACACGTTGTGCCCAACTGGTTGATCCAGCAAGAGCCGATTCCTAAAGAATGGGCAGCCAGAAACATATTTTCTATTGCACAAGCACAATCCATACCAGCCCACCATTGTGTAGGTTCATTGGATACAATCACCAAAGTCGGAGCATGATAATAACAACAATAGGTCTTGCTATGCCCACGCTCTTGCAAACGGGAATCATCGCTTTTTGCAAAAGCTCCTTTAATGCGCTCATTCAGTTCTGTCAATTTATCTACATTTTGAATAGCAGTAAAGTGCCATGTTTCCAAATGCATTCCACTGGGTGCATAAGTTGCAGCTTCCAGAATAGCCTGCAAATCTTCTTCTGAAACTTGCTGACTAGTATAAGCCCGTACACTACGACGTGCTTTAATGTTCTCTAAAACTTCATTCGTTTTCATGGATAACAAGTTTTTTATATATATCGAATCAAAATTTCACCACAGAATTCTAATTTATCATTTACCTTTTAACTAGCCCAATCTTTGCATTCAGTTTGAAATAATAGACTCCATTCTCTCTCTCCAAAAATCCGTATTTATCCTTCTCCAAAGATCCTTTTTCCAAACGGGTATTTTGAAACAAAAAGTCTTCCATTACTTGCTTTTCTGATTTATGATAACAGAGCACCTCTCCACTTCCGCCCACCAACAGAATACCTTCCACAGCCGAATCCAATCCATTATAAATCTTTGCGGGACGCATACCTAAAGCTAATGCCATCAAGAACTGCTTCATCTTAAACTCATAAAACTTGTGCTTGTTTATCAGTTCATCTTTAATCTTTAACGGATTCATTTGTTTGATAACTTCTGTCAGCTCGCTAATACGAGAGATACCATCCAAATGCATAATACGAACCATTTCTGTCAAGACACGTGGAAAATGCAAGTCAATCATTAGAAGATTGCTACGGAATACCCGGTCGGCTACATCAGAATATTTAAGTACACCGCCCAATCGTTCGATCATCATCATTCGCTCGGCAACCTCATTGGGAGATTCAGGCAAAGCATTGATTTTATTCACTGTGGGAGAGGCAAATTTGACTCCACTCTGTTCCAGTTTTAGATTTGCAGCACGTCCTCCGCCCAGTAACGGATTCATTACACCCAACCGTGAACGAACATTAAAACCTCTCAACGGAGCTTCCGGATGCCAAAATGCAATGGAGAAATCAGTACGATCTTCTGTTTTTGCTTCCAAATCGAAAATGGCTGCTTCATCTAAAAACTCTTCTACTCCTTCCGGAGAGGTTACGTCATCTTCCGAAGAAGATTTCACAGCCCGCAATATCAAATCAGCTACAATACCAAAGTCTTCGCGAGGCATGAATTTAGTTCCGCTCTCTGCTTCTATACGAATCGCATCTTCCTCAATATAATATTGACGTGTTCCATCATGTTCTTCCCGTTGAATCATTGCAATAGGCCAAGATGTTTCTCCCGCCTTTGCGTCTGCTGTGCCTAGCACTACTTTTCCGTCTGCCAGGAGACGAAAGAAAGAATAGAGTTCGCACCATTCTTTTTTGGTTGCTTCGAATGCCATATATCTTTGTTCTTCTTTATTTTACTAATGTTCTTTTTATCCTAATTTCACTAAGAAATTTCTATCTTCACAATGAATTGCTTACTGATTAATAACCTGCGGTAAGGTTGCAGGCAACGCAACAGGAGGTACTATATGAGTTACCTCCTCCAAAGGAGGAAGCTTGCCTACTTGTGCAAACAGGGAATTTCGAATCCATTCTTTAGGAGTGACTATGATAAATCGTCCCGTCCAGCAACCATCAAAATAGGAAGGATTGCCCGGCTGTTTCTTTATTGGATAGCAGATATTTTCTCCTTTACTCCGCATCTCCGGCGAACGTCCGGGGTCATTTACCCACACATGTTTATCGTCAATGCCACGAAGTACCATCCAGTGCCCTCTCGGACCGGGACGCAAACCACGAACTGCTCCTGTATATCTCACATTCACAAGCACAGGTATACCACGATCAATATAATCTTTCAATATCCGGTAATCTTTCTGCTGAAAATGTTCGGCACTTATCATATTTTCATAATAACGTGTCAAAGAATCAATTTCAAAAGAATAATATCCTCCCTGCCCTATCGATGTACGACGACGGAAAGGGGCACGTTTTTTCAGAAAGTAGTTACGTTGATACTCAATCAGTTTCTTTTCTGCATCCTGGGCTGTACGTTGTGTATCAGTCGTCATGCCTTTAAAGTAGTCAAAGACCATTAACGAAGAAGCCAGAGAGCAATGCGAGTAAGGACATCCTGTGATTTTCTGCGAATACCACGGAACAGGGATATTATTAGGAGCGAGCTTTTGAGTCTCCTGTGCTTGTGCTTGCGTCTGAACGCTTATCAAAGCAAAGAAGCTTAAAAACAAATTGAAAATTATATGATATTTATTTCTCATGCAATATTTTAAATATCTTATTTACAATACATTCTCCTCATCAAGAATCCGAGCTGTCTCCACCTTTTCCAAACGAGCACGCAATTTAGGCATCATCGAACGACGAATACGTAACGTCATACTACAATCCATGTCATACGACTGATTGAGAATTTCCGGTTCCTCCTCTTTCACAATGCGCATCACGTCATTCATGAAAGGATATTCAAACATTACCGTCACGTCTTCATCTACTGTCTTTTCTATAATTGTAGCGGCAGCAATAGCTTCAGCAGCGGCAGCCTTGTAAGCCACGATCAATCCGCTTGTCCCTAACTTGATTCCTCCAAAATAACGGACTACTATAATCAGGATATCCGTCAGTTCATTTGAATTTATCTGTCCGAGAATGGGTTTTCCCGCTGTTCCGGAAGGTTCTCCATTGTCATTGGCACGAAAATCCTTTCGTGCAGCTCCCAACATATAGGCATAACATACGTGTCGTGCATCATAATACTTTTTCTGATACGTTTCAAGATGTATTTTTATCTCATCGAGAGTACGCACAGGAAGGGCTATAGCAATGAACTTGCTTCGTTTTTCCGTATAAATACCTTCGGAAGGTTCAATGATGGTTTTATAAGTATCTTCAGCAGTCATGCTGCAAAGATA
This sequence comes from Bacteroides sp. D22, assembly GCF_000163675.1. Classification (NCBI taxonomy): domain Bacteria; kingdom Pseudomonadati; phylum Bacteroidota; class Bacteroidia; order Bacteroidales; family Bacteroidaceae; genus Bacteroides; species Bacteroides sp. D22. The sequence goes on from NZ_GG774830.1 coordinate 30,253, forward strand.
CGGCTTTAATAAGAAAAGTCAATCTATCGTTTGGAAATATTAATGTTCCACTTACCAATGAGATGTAGCTGGGAATATAAAAATCTTTGTTGGCAGATTTTCATCTACAAGATAGTGACGCTATCCAATAAAAATAGTGACGGTATACCACAAGGATACCGTCACTATCCCGTGCATATACCGTCACTATTTTTTTATCTTAATCGGGTGTTACATTTATTGATATAGCTTACATCAGCAACGTCTTTTTTGCATCATCCGATAGAATTTCCTAATCCAATTTATGAATTACCAACCCCGAACGAAGTTTAGGTTCAAACCAAGTTGTCTTCGGTGGCATGATATTACCTGTATCTGCAATATCCATCAATTGTTTCATAGATACGGGATAAAGAGCCAGAGCCACTTTCATTTCACCGCTATCCACACGTTTCTTGAGTTCTCCCAATCCACGGATGCCGCCCACAAAATCAATACGCTTGTCCGAACGCAAATCCTTTATGCCCAAAACTTCATCCAAAATCAGATTGGAAGAAATGGTAACATCAAGCACGCCAATAGGGTCGTTATCATTGTATGTACCTATCTTGGCTGTCAGACTGTACCATTTACCACCCAGATAGAGTGAGAAGTTATGTAAGCCGGATGGTTTATAGATATCCACACCCTTCTCTTCTACTATAAAGTTTTTATCAAGTGCAGCCAGGAATTGCTCGGGAGTCAAACCATTGAGATCTTTCACTACACGATTATAATCGATGATGGTTAGCTGGTTTGCAGGGAAGCAAACAGCCATGAAGTAATTATATTCTTCATCACCCCGATGATTCGGATTTTGCTTTGCTTTCTCTGCTCCCACCAGTGCAGCAGCGGCAGAACGGTGATGTCCGTCGGCAATATAAAGAGCCGGCATCTTAGCAAATTCGGCAGTAATAGCAGCAATATCCTCATCTTGATCGACAATCCAGAAAGTATGTCCAAAACCATCCCCCGGAGCGATGAAGTTATAAACAGGCTTGTTTGCCGTATACTTCTTGATAATAACATCCAACTTCTCATTATCCGGATAAGCAAAGAAAACAGGCTCAATGTTAGCGTTGTTCACACGGACATGCTTCATACGGTCTTCTTCCTTGTCACGACGGGTAAGCTCATGTTTTTTGATAATCCCATTCATATAATCGGGAACGTATGCACCAACTACCAATCCGTATTGTGTTTTCCCGTTCATCGTTTGGGCATAGATATAATAATTTTCCTTATTATCCTGCACCAACCAGCCTTTGTCCTGGAACAGTTGGAAATTCTCGGCAGCTTTAGCATACACTTGTTCGTCGTGTTCGTCCGTACCGACAGGGAAATCTATTTCCGGTTTAATAATATGATAAAGAGACTTTTCGTTACCTTCCGCTTCTGCGCGGGCTTCTTCTGAATTCAATACATCATAAGGACGTGAAGCAACCTGTTCTACGAGGTCTTGCGGAGGACGAATGCCCTTGAAAGGTTTAATTATTGCCATGATATTAGTATTTTATATGTAAAAAATTAAAGCCACAGACTTATTGAAAATCTGTGGCTCAAATATACTACTTATTTCTAAAAGAATCTTATTTGTTTACTCTAAATTTCTCGCAACCATCTTTCAGGAAGCCTACAATTTGTTGAGCGGCAGCAATACCGGCATTGATATTTGCTTCAGCAGTTTGAGCACCCATCTTCTTTGGAGTTGAGAAATAACGTCCGGCAAATTTCTCTGCAAATTCTGCGTTAGCAACAGGCATAATATCTGTGATATATTTGAAGTCTGCACGCTCTTCCATCAATTTAATCAGTTCTGCTTCGTTGATAACTTCCTTACGGGCAGTGTTTACCAACATAGCACCTTTCGGCATATCTTTCAACAGAGCATAATTGATAGAATTTTTCGTTTCGGCAGTTGCCGGTATATGAAGAGATACCACCTGACAAGTCTTATACAGTTCTTCTGCCGAATCAAGTGCTTTCACACCATCTTTTTCGATTACTTCTTTCGGGCAGAATGCGTCGTAAGCATACACTTCCATTCCGAAACCTTTGGCAACACGGGCTACATTACGACCTACGTTTCCATAAGCATGAATACCCAGTTTTTTGCCCATCAATTCTGTACCGGAAGTTCCGTTATAGAAGTTACGGACAGCATATACCATCATACCCAAAGCAAGTTCGGCAACAGCATTAGAGTTTTGTCCCGGAGTGTTCATCACACATACGTTGTGAGCAGTGGCAGCAGCCAGGTCAACGTTGTCATATCCCGCACCGGCACGTACTACGATTTTCAATTCTTTGGCAGCATCAAGCACCTCTGCATCAATAATATCACTACGGATAATGATAGCATTAGCATCTTTCACTGCATCCAGCAATTGAGCCTTATCTGTATATTTCTCAAGTAAAGCAAGCTCGAATCCAGCTGCTTCTATTTCTTTACGGATACCGTCTACTGCAACTTTAGCAAACGGTTTTTCTGTAGCTACAAGTACTTTCATAATTTAATTCTATTTATAAAGACTCACCACAGATTACGCAGATTTTCACAGATTATAGAATTTAGGAATCTGTGCTAATTCGTGTAATCTGTGGTGAAAATAATATATTAATGAAGTTTTTCAAATTCCTGCATGCAGTCAATCAAAGCTTGTACGCTTTCTTTCGGTAAAGCATTGTAGCAAGATGCACGGAAACCACCTACAGAACGATGCCCTTTGATACCTACCATACCTCTTTCAGTGGCAAACTTCAAGAAGTCAGCTTCAAGGTCTTTGTATTCGGGAGCCATCACGAAACAGATGTTCATGCGTGAACGGTCTTCTTTGGCAGCAGTACCCACGAACATTTTGTTGCGGTCGATTTCAGCATACAACATATCCGCTTTTTCAATGGCACGACGTTCCATTTCTTTTACACCACCCTGTGCTTTAATCCAACGAAGCGTCTGCAATGCTGCATAAATAGGCACAACAGGAGGAGTGTTAAACATAGAACCACTGTCAACATGAGTCTGATAATTCAACATCGTTGGAATGTAACGGGAAACCTTACCCAATGCATCATTCTTAACAATAACGAATGTAACACCTGCAGGAGCCAGATTCTTTTGTGCACCACCATAAATACAGATATATTTAGAAACGTCAATCGGACGTGAGAAAATATCAGAAGACATATCGGCAACCATTGGAACCGGAGAATCGAGGTCTTTCTTCAATTCTGTACCGTAAATCGTGTTGTTAGTAGTGATGTGGAAATAATCTGCGTCTGTCGGGATTGTGTAATCTTTTGGGATATAAGTATATGTAGCTTCAGCAGAGGAAGCAACTTCTACAACTTCACCAAACCCTTTAGCTTCTTTCATTGCTTTCTTAGCCCACACACCAGTGTTCAGGTAAGCAGCTTTTTTTTCCAGGAAGTTATAAGGAACCATGCAGAACTCCATACTAGCACCTCCACCCAGGAACAGTACCGAATAACCTTCGGGGATATTGAGTAATTCCTTGAATAATGCCTCTGCTTCGTCAACCACAGGTTGGAAGTCTTTGGCACGGTGGCTGATTTCCATCAAAGAGAGACCAGAGCCGTTGAAATCTAAAATAGCCTTCGCTGTATCCTCTATCACCTCACGCGGAAGAATGGAAGGTCCTGCATTGAAATTATGCTTTTTCATTTGAAGTTTGTTTTTGGTTTAACAATTTCGTTACTTTTGTCTTTTGACCTTGCGAATTTACGAATTTATTCCCATCGCACAAATCTTTCCTTATAAAAATACTGTTTTAAAGCAGATTTTCCTTTCTTTTTATTGGTTTATACAGGATATATACACCATATTGTTATCTATAGATGTCAAGTATGGGATAAAAGTCGAGATTGAAATAGAACCGGAGATATTGATGATAAAACAAAAGATTAATGCAATAAAAATGAATATTTATAAACTGCAACAGTGAATTCAGCTTAGATTAACAGGGAAATAAAGTGGAAAGTAAAATATCTTTGGAAATAAAGTAATCATCCCTATGCTCAATGACTAGTGAACATAGGGACGATTGTACATAATAAAAGAGGACTTTAAGAGTTCTATATTACAAAAAAAAGAGTTTTACTTCGCTTCCTCAATAATAGTCTTCATTCCTTTTATTTTCTCTCCTTGAATCAGATTCAGGAGTTGCTTCACCTTAGCCCGGCGAACGGCAACGAAAGCATAATGTTCTTTGACATCAATCGCTCCGACATCTTCGCGAGTCAGATTTCCTTTTTTATATAAGAATCCGGCAATATCGATCCGACTAAGTTTCTCCTTCTTTCCTTTACCTATATATATAGTAGCCCAGAGCGATTTCGGAGGCCGGGGAGGGTTTTCAGGCAACGCCACTGTTTCCATTTCTTCCGGGATATAAGAAGGAAGTTTCTCTTCGGCATGAAGAATCAGATAAGACGTTCCGGTCGCATCCCAACGCGCTGTACGTCCGTTGCGGTGCGTAAAGGCTTCTTCATTGACCGGCAAATGATAATGGATGATATGTCCGACTTCCGGAATATCCAGTCCACGGGCTGCCAGATCGGTAGAAATCAATACATGACAACTGCCATTACGGAACTTGTAAAGCGCACGTTCACGGTCCGGCTGTTCCATACCACCATGAAAACGTTCTGCGAGTAGTTTTTTATCTGCCAATAACTGATGTACACGGTCCACCGCATCCCGATGATTACAAAACACGATGCTCGAACTGCTCCCCAATGTACAAAGCAGGTTATATAAAGTATCAATCTTATCTTTGGAAGGCGAAAGCACCTTCATCAATTTCAAGCGCGACTCTTGTTCTTCAGAATCGTCCGAAAGGAAGTTCAACTTAACTGTGCGGTTCAATCCTGTAAATTCGGGAATCTCTTCGGCATCGGTAGCTGAAAGCAACATACGTTTTTTTAATCCCGGAAGCTGGGTGATAATCTCTGCCATTTCATCGTGAAAACCAAACTCCAACGATTTGTCGAACTCGTCGATAATTAAAGTTTCAATGGTTTCGGGATTGAAATTTCCTTTAGACAGATGGTCGGTGATACGTCCCGGAGTACCAATGATGATAGCAGGATGATTGCCCAATATACTTTTCTTTTCTTCGGCGATAGGATGCCCACCGTAACAACAGCAGGTTTTCCAGGAAGTCCCCATTGCTTTGAATACAGAATCTATCTGTAAGGCCAGCTCACGCGAAGGAACGAGAATCAAAACCTGCACGCTGTCATCGTTCGGTTTTAGAGTAAGGAGTAAAGGTAACAGATAGGCCAGCGTCTTGCCCGATCCTGTCGGTGACAACAGTATAACGTCTTTTCTTCCGGTAGCTTGTTCAAGTGATGCTTCCTGCATCGGATTCAGTTCCTCAATCTTCAAATTGCGGAGAGCCGACTGTATAATTTCATTTTTCTCTAACATGGGGGCAAAGATACAAAAAGGAAAGAGTACGGAGATAAAAATGCAATCAAACTTTAGCCATGCCGGTCAATATATAATAACCTTTCAGATTATTCTCTTTCATGTAAATGGTTACTTCTGCCCTACAAGCTGTAACCAAGGCATATCCCGTTAAACTTGAACTCATAGCTTTGACAAATGAATACTCTGTATCATTGTGAATAAAAGATATACGATGATATTCCATAACCTATTGTACTTTAATAATTCTATTGTGTAGCCAAATATACGAATATAATAGATAAGTACGGATACAAAAGGAGAACTATCTTTAAAACAGACATAAAATAGATACAAACCATAACGGAAAGACATTATGAGATAATAGTAAAAAAAAAGCGGGAAATCGAAGAAGCATTACTGCTTTTCAGATTTCCCGCTCTGTGTTTATGTAACCTTTCCGGTCATTTTTCCGACCGGTTTGTTCTCTTCTGCGAATTATCCTCCGAAGTTGTCGAACATCAGGTTCTGTGCCGGAACGCCAAGATCGTCGAGCATCTTCTCAACAGCTTTCGACATCGGACCAGGACCACACATGTAGTATTCAATATCTTCAGGAGCTTCGTGATTCTTCAGGTAAGTTTCGTAAATTACGTTGTGAACGAATCCCGGAGTGTACTTCACGCCTGCAGCATCAGCAGCAGGGTCCGGACGGTCGAGAGCCAAATGGAAAGTGAAATTCGGGAAGTCCTTTTCGATTTGCAAGAAATCTTCCAGATAGAACACTTCGTTCAACGCACGGGCACCGTAGAAGTAAGACATCTTACGGTCAGTAGTATGCAATGTCTTGGTCAAGTGCATGATTTGCGCACGCAACGGAGCCATACCGGCACCACCACCAATCCACATCATTTCCTTCTTAGAATCGAAGATTGGGTGGAAGTCTCCGTAAGGACCGCTCATTATTACCTTGTCACCCGGTTTCAGGGTAAAGATATAAGAAGAAGCGATACCCGGCATTACGTCCATAAATCCAGGACCTTGTTCTTTCGGTTTGAACGGCGGAGTAGCGATACGTACTGTCAACATGATACGATCACCTTCGGCAGGATAATTGGCCATAGAGTAAGCACGGATTGTTTCCTCGTCGTTCTTACACTTCAGCCCCAGCAAACCGAATTTCTCCCATGCAGGCAAATATTCGTCACCAATCAAGCTCTTATCAATGTCCTTGTCATAGTCCATTGAGAATTTAGGAATCTTAATCTGTGCGTAAGAACCCGGGATAAAGTCCATGTGTTCGCCTTTAGGCAGAGCAACGATGAACTCTTTGATAAATGTAGCCACGTTCTTGTTGGAGATTACTTCGCACTCCCACTCTTTCACGCCAAGTACAGATTCGTCAATCTTGATTGACATATCGCCTTTCACTTTCACCTGACAGCCCAAACGCCAGTGGTCTTGCTGCTGTTTGCGACTGAAGTGAGGAACCTCAGAAGGCAGGATTTCGCCGCCTCCTTCGAGTACTTGACATTTGCACTGTCCGCAAGATCCCTTACCACCACAAGCAGATGACAGGAATATCCCATTTACAGACAGCGTATTCAACAAAGTAGAACCGGAAGCCACTTCCAATTCCTTTTCGCCGTTGATTGTCAGTTTTACGTTTCCTGATGGCACCAGGAAATTCTTGGCAACCAACAAGATTACAACAAGCAACAGAATAACCACAAGGAATACCCCAATGCTCGCTAATATTAAATTCATATCCATTGTCTTATTCCTTTCTTTTTAGATGTTCAAACCAGAGAAACACATAAACGCGATTGCCATCAGACCTACTGTGATAAATGTGATACCCAAGCCCTTCAACGGAGCAGGTACGTCAGAGTAAGCCATTTTCTCGCGGATAGCAGCCAGACCTACGATAGCCAGCAACCAACCGATACCAGAGCCTAATGCATAAGAAAGGGCATCCCAAATATCACCAATGTATTTCGGATCACTCGGACCCAGATTGATACGTTGTTGCATAAACAGAGAGGCACCCATGATCGCACAGTTAACAGCAATCAACGGCAGGAAGATACCCAGCGAAGCGTACAGTGACGGAGTGAAGCGTTCTACCACCATCTCCACCAATTGCACGATACCGGCAATTACGGCAATGAAAAGAATAAAACTCAAGAAGCTAAGGTCGACACCTTCAATGATAGCATTGGCAGCCAGCACCTTAGTTTGCAACAGGTAGTTGACCGGAAGCGTCACCAGCAACACGAAAGTCACGGCGATACCCAGTCCTACGGCAGTCTTCACATTCTTCGAAACAGCCAAGTATGAACACATACCCAAGAAGAATGCGAATATCATGTTGTCCACAAAGATAGAGCGGACGAATAAACTTAATAAATGTTCCATAATTCTTTTTGATTTATGATTTATGATTTATAATTTATGATTCAGCAGACTTATCATGCGACTATGACTATAAAGCTAGACATAAATCATAATTCAGAAATCAGAAATAATTAATTACTTTGTTCTTGCAATTCTTTATGACGTGCACGTTGATACCAGATAATGCATGCTACGATAATCAATGCCATCGGCGGCATCAACATCAAGCCGTTGTTTACGTATCCGATATTTTGAATCGGTTCATAATTCAGGATATTGAAACCAAGCAATGTTCCCGAGCCAAACAGTTCGCGGAAGAAAGCAACGATAATCAGAATCTTGGCATAGCCTAAACCATTACCTACACCATCCAAGAAAGACTCCCAAGGACCGTTCTGCATGGCAAATGCTTCCAGACGTCCCATCAAGATACAGTTGGTGATAATCAAACCTACATAAACAGAGAGCTGTACGCTTACGTCGTAAGCAAACGCTTTCAGGATTTCACTTACGATAGTTACCAAAGCAGCTACCACAACCAACTGAACGATGATGCGGATGCGGTTAGGAATCGTCTTACGCAACAGTGAAATAACAACGTTGGCAAATGCAGTAATCACCGTTACTGAAAGTCCCATCACGATGGCAGGCTCCAGCTTTGCAGTAACAGCAAGTGCAGAACAGATACCGAGCACCTGTACGGTTACCGGATTATCAATTCCCAGCGGAGCAGAGAATACTTCTTTATTTTTCTTTGAAAACAGTTGTCCCATATTCTATCTTTCTCCTCCTTATTATTTAGTTAAAAAACTCAAGTAACTATTCAGGCAAGACTTCAACATGGCATCTACACCTACTGAAGTGATTGTACCACCGGAGATACCATCCACTTGGTAATCAGGTTTCTCTACCTTGCCATTTTTTACGACTCCCAAAGTGATAGCTCCATTTTCCAAAGTCTTCTTACCTACAAATTCATTTTGGAAATGGTCGGTTGCAATTTCAGCACCCAGCCCCGGAGTTTCACTAGCGTGTGAGAAGTAAGTACCGTAAACGGTATCTTTATCTTCGTTCAGTGCAACATATCCCCAGATAGCGCCCCAAAGACCGGCACCGTAAACAGGAACTACATATTTAGTCTGACCGTCCACTTCGCATACAAACACGTGCAGACGTTGTTGTTCTTTTGCTTCTTTCTCGTAGTTGGTAGCAAATTCGCCCGTATTTTCGGTCAGCGTACCGTCTACGTTCATCAGCATATCCCCTTTCACATATTTCTGATATTCAGCATCCGCATCTTCCACATTCTTAATGTTCAATGCAGCGAGGATTTGTTTCTTAGTGTCCAACTGCACATTCTTGTCTTGTGTAGATTTCAGTGAAGAACTAACGAATGCCAGCAGGAATGCTACGATAATAACCATTACCGAAGCATAAATGATAGTATAACTATTACTATTCGTATTCATTTTCTTTCGGTATTTATTGGTTAGACTTGATAGTGCGTTTCTCGCGACGGCTGATATTGCTTTGTACTACACAGTAGTCAATCAGCGGAGCGAAGATGTTCATCAGCAGGATGGCAAGCATCATACCTTCCGGATAACCCGGATTCAGTACGCGGATAACGATAGCCATCACACCGATCAGGAATCCAAAGATATATTTACCTCTTTCTGTACGTGCGGAAGTCACAGGGTCAGTAGCCATAAATACGGCACCGAAACAGAAACCACCGAGAACGAGGTGTTCGTACCAAGGCATTTGAGCCATTGTGTTGTTTTCCATGCCGATTGAGTTGAATACCCATGCCATGAATGCGCCACCGACGAATACGGAAATCATTGTCTTCCAGCTTGCAACACCTGTCCAAAGCAGGATAACGGCACCAATCAGGATAGCGATTACGCTGGTTTCACCAATAGAACCCGGAATCAGACCTGTAATCATATCCATGTTGAACGCAGGAACACTACCTGTTGTAGCAGCCTGTCCCAGTGGAGTGGCAACGGTGAGTCCGTCTACGCTTTGTCCTAAACCGAAGATGCTGTCTCCTGACACCCAAACAGCATCACCGGACATCTTGGTCGGGTATGCGAAGAACAGGAATGCACGAGTAATCAACGCAACGTTGAATACGTTCATACCTGTACCACCGAATACTTCTTTTGCGAAGATAACAGAGAATGCAGTAGCTACGGCAAGAATCCACAGCGGACAGTCTACCGGAACGATCATCGGGATCAGGATACCGGAAACAAGGAATCCTTCCTGGATTTCTTCTTTCTTCCATTGAGCTACGACGAACTCAATGCCAAGACCTACTACGTATGATACGATTATTTTAGGCAGTACTGCCAGGAATCCGTAGATAAACATTTCGATGAAGCTGCCAGTAGCACCTGTATGAGTGAAATGCTGGTAACCTACGTTGTACATACCGAACAGCAAAGCCGGTATTAACGAAATAACCACAATCGACATGATGCGCTTGCTATCGATTGCGTCATGTATGTGCGTTCCCGTTTTCGCAGTCTTGCTAGGCACGAACAAGAATGTTTCGAAGCCGTCAAATACCGACTGGAATGCGTGGAATTTGCCGCCCTCCTCAAAGTTCGGCTTTATCTTATCGAGATAATTTCTTAACGCTTTCATTTATTTAATTGAAAATTGAAAGTTGAGAGTTGAAAATTGGCTGTGCTGGGTTTATGCTGTATCCACAGAGAGCCGTTTCGCAAGATTTCAACTATCGCTTATTTTAATTTTTATTATTTAATCTCTTATTCGATTACGCCATTTCTGAACGGAGCATATCGAGTCCGACACGAACGATGCGTTGCAGTTCCATCTTTGAAGAGCAGACGAATTCGCAAAGGGCGAAGTCTTCGGGAGCTACTTCATAGATGCCGAGTGCTTCCATACGGTCGATGTCACCGGCGATAATTGCTTTAATCAGATATTCGGGTAGAATGTCCATTGGGAATACTCTATCGTATTCACCCGACATAATCATGTGACGTTCGCCACCTTTGATACGGGCATCCAACGTATATTCCTTCTTACCCATCAACCAGCTGAAATAAGAACGATTGGCACTGAACTGGTTGAAACGCGGCATGATCCATCCAAGCATTTCGTGAATGTCGTCACCTTCGGGGATAACAGTCAGTTGGCTATGGAATGCGCCCAAGAATCCGTTCGGGGATACTTGCTTTCCTGTCAGCACGTTACCGCTGATGTAGCGTAAATCTTTGTCTTTTGTTACATTGCCGGCAAACACGTTGGTGAGCAATGCGCCTACCTGTAGTTTGCAGTATGCAGGTTTCAACACTTCGGAACCTGTCACAGCTACTGTACGGGTGAAATCTACATGGCCTGTATTGAAGAGGCGACCGATGAAGATTACGGCTTGCGGATCAATAGTCCATACCGTTTCGCCCTTGGATACGGGGTCGAGGTGGTTGATCTGAACGCCTACATTACCTGCAGGGTTCGGTCCGTCGAATGCGGTGATTGTAACGTTCTTAGCCTGTGTCAATGCGGCAGCGTTCTGTTTCACACTGATGTTCAGGTAGGTTTTTGCCAGTTTGGCAAGAGCATCAAGCCCTGTCTGGAAGTTTGCTTCTTCACCTTTGAGGGCGAACTCGAAATCCGGAGCCAATGGATTGGTATCAAATGCGGAGATGAAGATTCCTTTCGGGGTTACCGTCGGATCTGCAATGATGTCATAAGGACGCTGTTTGATAAACGCGAAAAGTCCGGCTTCTAACAGAGCGGATTTCACAGCTTCAGCATCCATCGAAGCAACATTCTTTTTCCCAAAATCTTCATAGTCCTGCTCTGCAGCAGCTTCTACTACGATGTTCAATACCTTACGACGAGCACCACGTTCTACACTCGTCACCACGCCGCTCACCGGCGAAACAAATTTCACTTCAGGATGATACTTGTCGATAAACAAGGGTCCACCAGCCATTACATATTCCTGCTCTTTCACAACTACCTTAGGCGTCACTCCAGGAAAGTCATCGGGTACAAGTGCGTAGAATCCCGGTTCTTTTACTGTTGCGTACGTTTCAGCAGCTTTTCCTTTCAGGTTTATGTCAAGGCCTTTACGTAACTTTATTACATTTGCCATGCTATATAAAATAATGGTTTCATAAATTTGCCGCAAAAGTAATAAATAAGATTGGGATTCGGTAGGAAAAAAGAAAGGAATTACGGAAAAATATCCGTAATTCCTTTCGTGTTCGTGCACGTAATCTTTTATCTTTTGTTCCGGAACAAAAGACAGAAGCAAAGAAAAAGAACTATTCAGCAAACATAGGATCCCAAGCAGGAAGTCGGATAGGCTTCTGTTTCAACACCTCGAGAGCTTTTTTCGATGCATATTTCGTTTCTACTACTAGACGGAACATATATTCGTTAAACCAATCATCTGTCATAATGAGATAACCCTGATAACCGGCAGCAGGCCCCCAACTATTTTCAACCATCCATTTCGTCGGTTTTCCATTTTTGTCAAGATCGACGGCCATAAGAGTCATGGCGTGACTGGAGCCACTGGCAAAACTTTGGATACGTTGCTTCTTGTTCATGCCAAAAGAAGTACCCATAAGAGATTCGTAGTCGTAGTTTTTGACATCCAGTAGACCACGGTCAGAGTTTAGAAACTTACCTACATCGCAAGAAAAATACATCATTGTGCTATCCTTGAGAGAAGAAATAGCCATTTCTTTGATATCCTCGATGGGGAGATTGACATACGTCCAGTTTTTGCCGTCGTAACGGTGGCGGTCGTAGTCTATCTCATAACACTTATAATATTCACGGCTCGGATCGTTCATTAACATGACATAATTATCAATCAGTTTTTCGTCACCATACTTTTTCAGGAAAGAAAGTGGAGTGTAAGTTTCGGTAGACACAGGCTCACCCTTAGCGTTATATTCAGTCCAGGTAAATTCAGTAGGAGGAACACCGAGATTCAACACTAACATGCGGTAGATGGTGCTCAACATCTCTGTTTTTGTTTTCTCAAGGGCAGCAGGCTTGACACCTTGCGCAGCGAGATCACGGAGTTGAAGCCCCTGTTCACGAAGTTTCAGGGCAATCAGACCTGCCATACGGGAGGTATTTTCACTACTGTTGGTTTCCGGCATCACATCTTTGGGAACAAGCCCGTATTTACTGACAATATCGGCTACACCGGTGAATGTTCCACCATCACTCAAAGGATTACGGAAGAGCCATTCCACCATTTTATCATCCATCGGCTTACTGCTGGTATCGATAATACCTTGCAGAAAGAGGTTGGCTTTCTCCAGTTGGTCGAAGAAGAAAGGATAAGTTTGCGAGAATTCGAAGGAACCGAGGTTATGCTTGGCGATCGCTTTGGCACGCATCACATTCAAACCTGTAAAAAGCCAGCAACGACCAGAAGATTTTTGGTCGGTGATACCTTTAGAAGACACTTTGATAGAAAAATGCGTATCCATGCCTTTCAGGTTATCCTGGTTGAGAGCCAGTTTACGGATGTCGTTGTTGCCGATGGCGTTGCGGATAGCCTTGTCGGTAGGAGTGTTTGCATAACTCTGCTTGATTTGTTGCATCATGGAGTCGCTGATGCCTCCTTTCACTTCTTGCGCTTGTGTAGAATAAGAAAAAGCACAGAAAACAAAAATTGATAAAATCTGTTTATTCATTGATATAAATAATTAATTAATAGGCTGACGGATCATGATATACTGATAAATTTTGTTTTGGTGTATGGGATTAAATCATGCAATTTTATTTACCAGCATATCGAAAAACATCTTATTCTGCAAAAATACGATTCTTTTTTAGATTTATTATCTAAGAACATCAAAACTAATCGGAATAAAAGAGTTTTCTTTGCAGTCGAATTCCTCACAGAGAAATTATGAAGAAATATATAATAGGAATATTGGTGATGCTTCCATCCATCAATATGATGTCAGCTACGGCTGATAGTACGGCAGTAAAAAGCGATGAACTGCAAATGTCTACAACTTCTATCAGTGATACTACTCCTACAGATATTGAAGACACCCCGTCAGACACCATTCCTGCCCTTTCCAAGCGCGAGTTGCGTCGCCAGCGCGTGGCAAACCGGAATTTGCACTATAACATATTAGGTGGTCCCAGTTATACGCCGGACTTCGGTTTATTAGTAGGCGGTAGCGCACTGATGACGTTTCGGATGAATCCGAGTGATACCACTCAACGGCGTTCAGTAGTGCCAATGGCCATCGCCTTGATGTTCAAGGGCGGCTTGAATCTGATGACGAAACCACAGCTCTTCTTTAAAGGCGACCGTTTCCGTATCTTCGGAACCTTCTCTTATAAAAATACAATCGAGAATTTTTATGGCATCGGATATTCCACTAATAAAGATTATGAACGTGGAGAAGATACCAGCGAGTACCGTTATAGCGGCATTCAAGTAAACCCCTGGTTCTTGTTCCGTCTGGGAGAAAGTAATTTCTTTGCAGGTCCTCAAGTCGATTTGAACTATGACAAGATAACTAAACCGGCTGCGGGGATGGTTAATGAGCCCTCGTACATTGCGGCAGGAGGTACGGAGCACGGATACAAAAATTTCAGTTCGGGACTCGGCTTCCTATTGACGTATGACACACGTGATATTCCCGCCAATGCTTATAGCGGAACTTACCTTGACTTCCGGGGAATGATGTACAATAAAACGTTCGGCAGTGATAATAATTTTTATCGATTGGAAATCGATTACCGCCAATACAAAACAGTAGGACGCCGCAAAGTGATAGCCTGGACAGTGCAAAGCAAAAACGCATTCGGAGATGTACCCCTAACAAAATATGTACTTAGCGGGACCCCCTTCGATCTTCGCGGTTACTACATGGGACAGTTTCGCGACAAGTCCTCGCATGTCATGATGGCCGAATACCGCCAGATGATAAATACGGACAAAAGCACTTGGGTAAAAAAGATGTTAAGTCATATAGGATATGTAGCCTGGGGAGGATGCGGATTCATGGGACCCACTCCGGGCAAGATAGAAGGTGTGCTTCCCAACCTCGGATTGGGATTACGTATCGAAGTTCAACCCCGTATGAATGTACGCCTTGATTTCGGCAGAGACATGGTGAACAAGCAGAATTTGTTCTACTTCAACATGACAGAAGCCTTTTGACGCCATTTACGCGACAAATTGTGCACAATTTACAAGAAAGATTGTAAAATAGATAATAAAAGACTGCACATAAATGAAATTAATCCTTATATTTGCGCAAGCTATAACACAGCAAGAGCAAATAATAGGATTTTTTTATGAAGCAATTTATATATTTTTTTTCGGGGTTATTACTTCTGTTCATCTCTACCACCCGTGTAGTTGCACAAGAAGTGTCTGACTATTCTCAACTAAGTGAAGAAGATTATAGTAAAATAGTTCTCCCCCCACTATCAGTTTTATTCGAAAATGCCAAGAACAGCCCCATTTATGAGATGGCGGACGTAAAGGCGAGAATTGAGCGCAAATTACTCCAAAAAGAGAAATGGTCATTTCTAGGTTTCTTCAGTTTACGGGGGAGCTATCAATACGGAATGTTCGGTAATGAGTCCACCTATACGGACGTGGCAGTCGCCCCATATCTTACCTACTCCACTCAAGCGCAAAATGGTTACACAGTAGGTGCAGGTCTAAGTATTCCATTGAACGATTTATTCGACCTCAAAGGACGTGTCAGTCGGCAAAGACTCACACTAAAAAGTGCAGAGTTGGAGCGGGAAGTGAAGTATGACGAAATCAAAAAGAATATTATTGAGATGTACGCAATGGCTACCTCACAGATGAGAGTTCTTCAGATGAGAAGCGAGAGTCTTGTGCTTGCCAATGTGCAATATGAAATATCTGAAAAGAATTTTGCTAACGGAACGATAGAGTCTACGGATTTATCGACAGATAAAGAGCGTCAGTCTCAAGCCCGTGAAGCATATGAGAAAAGTAAGTTTGAACTAACAAAGAGTTTAATGATACTTGAAGTTATTTCACGCACCCCCATCATACGAAAATAAAAAACTAAGATATGAACTTTATCATTTCTATTATACGGACCCTTTTTCGCCATCGTTGGCTGATATTGATAGGAACCGCTCTCTTCACATTGATGGTCATATATTATACACGCCACATGCGGGGAGGATATGATGTAAAGGCTACACTCTACACAGGTGTAGCATCAGGATATAACCTGGAGAGTGATAAGCGTACCGACTGGGCAACAGTACAAAATTCGATGGATAATCTAATCAGTATCATGCAAGCTGAAAGTACACTCAAAAGAGTATGCTTGCGGCTATTTGCCCGTATCCTCATCCAAGGAAGTCCAGATAAAGAAAATAACGGTATTACAGCTTCCAGCTACAACTACACCTACAATCATTTAAAAAACAGTCCAAATGGTAATGAGATACTGAAACTAATCGATAAATCAAGTGAAGACAAAACAGTAGCCAATCTGGAAGCATATATGCGCCCCCACAGAGACAACTACATATATGGATTATTTTATTATAATCACCCATTTTACAGCTATAATGCACTGAAAAATATAAAAGTGCAACGCCGTTTGACCAGTGATTTGTTAGACATCAGTTACTCATCTGGTGATCCCGGTATTGTCTATAATACTGTCAGTATCTTGATGGATGAATTTGTAGAAGAATACCGCCGTATACGTTACGGGGAAACAGATAAAGTAATCAAATATTTCGAAGAAGAGTTGGCACGGATTGGCAAACAGCTTCGACTGGAAGAAGAGGATTTGACCAAATATAACGTACAAAAACGTATCATCAATTATCTGGATGAAACAAAAGAAATAGCTGCTATCAGTAAAGAGTTTGAACTAAGAGAACAAGATGCACTGTTTGCATTCAATAGCACTAAATCCATGCTTGAAGAATTAGAGAAACACATGGACAGTAATGCCAAACAGGTGCTCAAAAACATGGAGTTTGTAGATAAACTGCGAGAAGCATCCAACATTACCAGCAGAATTTCAGAAGCTGAAGCAATGACTGATTCCAAGAAAGAGGATTCTCAGTCAGTAGAAAGTGATAAAAAGCAGTTAGCTAAAATCAAGCAAGAACTGAATGATCTGACAACTTCTTACGTTGGTCATAAATACACCAAAGAAGGTGCTTCACGAACCAATATCATCGATCAGTGGCTAGAACAAACCTTACTCTATGAAAAAGCTAAAGCAGAACTCCTTATCGTGCAAAATGCTCGTCAGGAATTGAACGAGCGATATGTATTTTTCGCACCGGTAGGTACAACTATCAAGCAAAAAGAACGTTCTATCAACTTTACCGAACGTAATTATCTGACTGTATTGCAAAGCTACAATGAAGCCTTATTAAGAAAGAAGAATTTGGAAATGACTTCTGCGACCTTAAAGGTATTGAATGAGCCGACCTATCCGATTGCGTCCAACTCAACTAACCGGAAGCAAATTGTTATTGCCGCTTGTATAGGAAGCTTTATTATTATAGTAGCTTTATTACTGTTGATTGAAATGCTTGACAGAACTTTACGAGATGCCAGTCGTAGCAAACGAGTAACCGGTTTTAAAGTTATAGGCGCTGTTCCCAGTACAAAATCCTCCCGTTATGGCGGATTAGCCAAAACTTATGTCCAAATTTCCATAAAAGAGTTGAGTAATGCATTACTTCGTTTCTTAACCAAGCGCAAGTCTCCAGGTGTATTCATCATCAACCTCTTCAGTACCAGCAACCATTCCGGGGAAGAAGAACTAGGAAATTTGATCTGTGGATATATGCAAAGCCGTATGCTAAATACAAGATTCATTACCTACGGAGTAGATTTCAACACAGACTCCACACAATACCTGCTTGCAAAAAATATCACAGACTTTTATACTTTACAAGGAGAAGATATATTGATAGTTGCCTATCCACCATTGTCTAAGAGTAATATCCCGAGTGCGCTACTACATGACGCTAACGCCAACATTTTAGTAGCTCCAGCAGACCGTGGTTGGAAAACTATCGACAAACAACTTTGCGAACAACTTATGCAACAACTGGGTAAAACAGATGTTCCATTCCGTCTCTGCCTCACCAATGCTTGTCGCGAAGCAACAGAGGACTTTACAGGACAACTTCCTCCCTATACATTATTACGTAGAATCGGTTACCGTTTCAGTCAATTGTCATTAACAGAAAAAATGATATTCAACCTCAAGAGAAAAGCAAAAGAAGCAGAAGACGAGGACGATGACGAATAGGGTAATTACATTCCATATCCTGCTTGCTGCACAGTTTGCACTGATTGCGGTAAGTATGCTTGTAAACGTTAAGACAGGACTATTCTCAATGGTACTTATCTTACTGTTTACCGCCATCTGTCTAATACAACTTAGCAATGACGAGCGTACAAATTGGAAACCCGGTCAAAATATAATGACCTATCTCTTTATTGTCTGGCTACTGTTTTACGTAGCAGAAATATTGAATCCCAACAATGTGATGGCAGCATGGAACATCAATCTCACTCCATACGCCCTCATTCCGTTAATATGTGCATTCGTCGTTCCGGTTGTCATACGTACCAAGAAGGACGTTGAACTACTGCTAATAATATGGTCGATATTCGTCATAATATTCACCCTAAAAGGTTATTGGCAAAAAAATCATGGTTTCAGCTCCAAAGACCTTTATTTCTTGCATGTACTGGGAGGCGCACGCACTCACATTATATGGTCGGGAATCCGTTACTTCTCCTGCTTCTCAGATGCCGCAAACTATGGGGTACACGCTGCCATGTCGGCAGTCACCTTCGCCATTGCTGCATTTTTTGTTGATTCGAGATGGAAGCGTATCTACTTCCTTTTTATCGCTTTTTGCGGTATTTACGGAATGGGGATTTCCGGAACCCGTTCTGCCATGGGTGTTCTTATGGGTGGTATGCTAATGATAACCATCATAGCTAAAAACTGGAAAGCACTATTAGGCGGCATATTCATATCCATTAGTGTATTTGTGTTTTTCTATTATACCAATATTGGAAGTGGAAATCAATATATCCACAAAATGCGTTCCTCTTTCCATCCTACGGAGGACGCTTCATACCTTGTACGTGTTGAAAACCGGCAAAGAATGAAAGAATTGATGGCAAGAAAACCTATCGGATACGGCATCGGACTCTCTAAAGCTGGAAATTTTGAATCAAAAGAACAAATGCCCTATCCTCCCGACTCATGGTTGGTAGCCGTTTGGGTAGAGACAGGAATCGTCGGTCTGATTCTCTATCTTGCCATTCATGGTGTCCTCTTTGCGTGGTGTTCATGGATATTAATGTTTAAAGTACGCAATAAAAGTTTACGCGGATTAATAGCAGCATGGATATGCATGGACGCAGGTTTTTTCATAGCCGCTTATGTCAACGACGTAATGCAATACCCTAATCAATTGACTGTATATATAGGATTCGCACTCTGTTTTGCTGCTCCACATATTGACAAACGTATCAGCGAAAAGAAAGCGGAAGAAGAAACAGTAACAGAAGAAGATTTAATATCCACCCAAGAATTCAACGAACAAAAATGACAAACAATACTCCGGACATATCATTTATAACAATCTGCTATAACGGATTCAAAGACACCTGTGAGTTGATAGAGTCCTTGCAAAGCAAGATACACTCTGTGAGCTACGAAATCATTGTTGTTGACAATGCCTCACGCGAAGACGAAGCAACCCAAATACACAACCTGTATTCCTCCGTCATTGCTATCCGCAGCAATGAGAATAGTGGTTTTTCCGGTGGTAATAACATAGGCATCCGGGCAGCAAAAGGCAAATATATATTCCTTATTAATAATGACACCTACATTGAGTCAGACAATATCGCATATTTAATAGAACGACTGGAAAGTCGTCCAGAAATAGGAGGAGTATCACCTAAGATACGTTTCGCATTTCCACCGCAACACATACAGTTTGCCGGCTTCACCCCTTTATCACAAATCACACTACGTAACAATATGCTGGGATTCGACTGTCCGGATGATGGTACATTCGACACTCCCCACCCCACTCCTTACCTGCATGGCGCCGCCATGATGATAAAGCGGGAAGTCATTGAAAAAGTAGGAATGATGCCAGAGATATTTTTTCTCTATTACGAAGAATTAGACTGGAGTACGAGTATGACCCGTGCCGGATATGAACTGTGGTATGATCCTCGCTGTACCGTTTTTCATAAAGAAAGCCAAAGTACAGGACAGCTAAGCAAACTGCGTACTTATTTCCTGACGCGCAACCGTCTGTTTTATGCACGACGCAATCTAAAAGGATGGAACCGTATCGCCTCCGTCCTCTATCAAAGTACCATCGCTGCCGCAAAAAACAGCCTGGTCTATGTACTTAAAAGACGTTTCGACTTAAGCGCTGCAGTATTCTATGGAGTAAATTCCGGGCTTTTCCGCTCTTCATCTGAAAAGAAGAGCACTATTCTACCGAAAAAGGGAGGTACTCCCCTATCCGAATTATCCGAAAAGCAAACTACCACTGTATAAACTCTAAATACTATGAATATCGTCGATTGGATTCTCTTCACCCTCCTTGGACTTTGCGTATGCTACTTATTGCTATACGCGATTGCCTCCAAATTCTACCGGGCACCCCATTTTCCGGAAGCCCGTACATTCCGGCGTTTTGTCGTATTCTTCCCAGCCTACAAGGAAGACCGTGTTATTGTGTCCTCCGCGCGCAGTTTCCTAGAGCAGGATTATCCACAGGAATTATTCGACGTCATCGTTATTTCCGACCAAATGCAATCTGCAACCAATGACACACTGCGTTCTCTGCCTATTCGCCTACTGATAGCGGATTACAAAGAAAGCTCCAAAGCTAAAGCCCTGACAATGGCAATAGATTCTATCGAAGGCGAACCTTACGACATTGTAGTCATCATGGATGCCGACAACCTGACTTCCCCGGATTTTCTGGCAGAAGTAAACCGTGCATTTGACAACGGTGTAAAATCTGTACAAGCTCACCGAACAGGCAAGAACCTGAACACAGATATTTCTGTTCTCGACGGTATTAGCGAAGAAATCAATAACGGCATTTTCCGCAGTGGGCACAACGCCCTTGGACTTTCAGCTGCTCTGTCCGGTTCAGGAATGGCTTTTGAAGCAGAGTGGTTCAGGCAAAATGTGAAACACCTCGAAACGGCAGGTGAAGACAAAGAGTTGGAAGTATTGCTTTTACAGCAACGAATTCACACCACTTACCTGCCACAGATACCAATCTATGACGAAAAGACACAGAAAGAAGAAGCCATCAGCAATCAACGTAAACGTTGGATAGCTGCACAATTCGGCATTCTCCGCAGTTCACTGTCCGGACTATGGAAAGCAATCTGTCAAGGCAATATCGACTACTGTGACAAAATAATACAATGGATGCTTCCGCCACGATTGATACAACTGGCAGCTGTTTTCGGACTGACGCTTATTTTCACTACTATCGGCATCTGGTTAAGCCTTCAAGGCAATTCCTCCGGACACGAATGGACAATAGCCATTAAATGGTGGATATTATCTGCAGCCCAGATAGCAGCAATGATACTCCCCATACCGAACAACCTGCTCAACAAGCAATTAGGAAAAGCTATCATCAAGATACCCATGCTGGCACTTACCACTATCGGCAATCTATTTAAGTTGAAAGGAGCCTACAAGAAGTTCATCCATACAGAGCATGGAGAAGAACATTCATAACCAGAATTTACTTAACGCAGCAACTTAAGAAAAAGCCTTATTATAATAAGAAAGAAAAACATCATCACCCCACTAAAAAGAAAAGATTATGAAAATAGCCATTGAAGCCCAACGTATCTTCCGTCCTAATAAACATGGAATGGATTTCGTCGCTCTCGAAACAATTCGAGAGTTACAGAAAATGGATCATGAGAATGAATACTTTATCTTTATCAGTCCGGGCGAAGACAGATGCCTCGAGAGTTCGGACAACGTGCATATCATTGAATTAAAGTGCCCCACATATCCGCTTTGGGAACAGGTGGCTCTTCCTCAAGCAGTGAAAAGCATTAAGCCTGATCTGTTACATTGCACCAGCAACACGGCTCCTCTCCATTGTTCTGTACCATTGGTACTGACACTACATGACATTATTTACCTAGAAAAACGACAGTCGTCCAGCCTGTCATGGTATCAGGAAATGGGGTGGCATTATCGTCGGCTCGTCGTCCCCCGTATACTTCCCAAATGCAAAAAGATTATCACTGTCTCACAATTCGAACGAAAGCGGATTCTCGAAGCGTTACACTTACCAGAAGAACAACTAGTAGCTGTGTACAATGGCTTCAACAGTCACTTTCATCTACAACCGAAAGCGCCTAAGATAACCCGGAAGTATATCGATGCAGAAAACTACCTGTTCTTTTTGGGAAATACTGATCCTAAAAAGAATACCCCAAGAGTATTAAAAGCATACAGCGACTACCTGAAACAGTCGGTACAAAAACTCCCACTACTTATTGCCGACCTCAAAGAAGACGCTATCGACCGGATCTTGGAAGAAGAAAAGATAACTGAAATCAAAAGTTATCTTCGCTTCCCCGGATACATTGCAAATACCGACCTTCCAGCACTTTATGCTGGAGCATTCGCATTCCTTTATCCTTCTCTTCGGGAAAGCTTCGGTATCCCAATGTTGGAAGCAATGGCCTGTGGAACACCTATTATAGCAGGTAATACATCAGCTATGCCTGAAATAGCCGGAGAAGGTGCTTTACTAGCCGACCCGTTTAATTCTAAAGACATTACAGAAAAAATACTGCAACTGGAAAGTGATGAAACATTCTATCAGAAACAAGTAGAATATGGATTAAAACGCAGCCAACAGTTCTCTTGGCGGAACGCAGCAGAGTCACTGCTAAATATATACAAAGAGTTTGCTTAATAAAAAAATAATAATTAGAAATAACAAAAAGAGCGGGCGTCCTATAACAGTGCCCCGCTCTTTTTGTTCGCCTCATGAATTCTCATTTGGTCTCCAAGCATCCCACTATTTTTTTTATCAAACTTTCGAACTACATACCACATAGTAAAAAAACATCTATCATACTATCATACATTTCAATAATCATCTAATTATCAAAAGAATAAACATGAAAGATGACTTTCAAAAAATGTATCTATCATATTTTTATTGCAAAAAACAGGTATCTATCATGTCTATACTATGTCTATTTTAGTATAGTATTAGATGAAATTAGCCTTTAAAAGGCATGAGGATGCACACTATATAGGAAATAACCTGTATCTGACAGCTTAATAATCTATTGGGAGCGGTGGTCTTTCTATAGCTCACACATGCAGGCTATATAGCCCACGCGTAAGCATTCGGTCACGTGCGTGTTTGTTTCCCTTCTTTTCCTTCCTACCTTTGTGTCTTCATTACAATCTTAATCCATAATGTGTTCAGTATTAGTATTTTCTAGCGAAAGTGATAAACTACGTAGCCTTTTTTCCGAGTCTAACCATTTTGATTCGGTTCTTTTCATATTTGATGGTGGTCGTCGTTATAAAGTTTCGGCTTCCAGCCTTGGTATCCATTCCCCTCAGGACCTACTTCTCCCTTTAGGCCTTGGTCTTTTCCGTAGCAGTCCTTTCTGGTCCT
>NZ_GG774829.1:0-54028 GCF_000163675.1 Bacteroides sp. D22
ACCAAGTGTCTGGTCGATAATAGGTGAAAGCATGGAGTCAAATTGCTCCATGATTGAAAAAATTCCTCCAAAAGGTGTGAGTTTTTCAGATTTTATTTGTACCTTTGCCATGTCTTGTTACGATTTACGCTTGTTTTGAATTGCAACACTAAGATAAGTGAAAAATCTGACATGGCAAAATCCTGAGCAACTTTTTGTTGCTCAGGAACTTATAAATAAAGTTAAATTATAGTGTTGCGGAATTAAGGATAATAAAATGATATGGAATCAACTACTGTAAAACTCTATTCGCTGAATTACGGCAATGTGAGAACTTATCTGGCAGCCTCGTTATTCATCGTTGGCAACATCCTTTTTCCCCAATTTTTTCATCTCATACCGCAAGGAGGAATAACCTGGCTGCCTATCTATTTCTTCACACTGATCGGAGCTTATAAGTACGGATGGAAAGTCGGTCTGCTGACTGCTGTTCTTTCCCCTATTATCAACTCCTCACTTTTTGGTATGCCGATGCCGGTGGTGCTGCCTGCTATTTTATTAAAGTCCGTATTGCTCGCCATTGCTGCCGGTTGGGCCGCACAACGTTTCGGACGTATCTCCATCCCGGTATTGGTTGGCGTAGTACTTACCTATCAAGTTGTAGGGACATTGGGAGAGTGGATGTATATAGGAAATTTCTACAATGCCATTCAGGATTTCCGCATTGGAATTCCCGGAATGTGCCTGCAAGTATTCGGAGGTTATTTATTCATTAGATATTTGATTCGCAAATAACTTCCTTATCAATAACCGCTTTTCCCTGAAAAGAGTTATAAGCCTTGAAAAAGAAAGTTCTCCTCTGTTATAGATACCCATAACAGAGGAGAACTTTTTTAAATACAACGTATCTATTCGCTTTTTATTTATCAATCTTCTTCGTCATCTTCCAGTTCAGCAGAGGGATTGCCTCCTTCTTTAGCATACCTGCTCGGACTCATCTTATAGTATTTTTTGAATACTTCCCGAAAATATTTAGTTTCAGAGAATCCAACCATGTCTGAAATCTCATTAATAGCATATTCACCCTCTTTCAATAACTCGGTAGCACGTTTCAAACGCATCCCCCGAATAAACTCTGTCGGAGACTGTCCCGTCAATGCTTTCAATTTACAATAGAAACTGGTACGGCTCATGCCACTTGATTCACAGAGCACATTAACGGAAAATTCAGGGTTGTTTATATTCTCATCCACGATTTTCTTTACATTTGATATAAACTTCCAATCGAGGCTGTTAGTACCGTTTGCAGATGGAACCATTGATTTCGCTTCTATATCCAGATTGGCATATCTCATGCGCAACAGTTCCCGGTTTGCCAACAGATTAGCGATATTCGCCCGTAATATTTTCACGCTGAAAGGTTTGATGAGATATTCGTCCGCACCAATCGACAGTCCATCCAGAATATTATTTTCTTCTCCCAAAGCAGTGAGCAACAACACAGGAATATGTGAAATTTCAATATCACTTTTGATAGCCACACACAATTCATCTCCCCGCATCTCTGGCATCATGATATCAGAAAGAACCAGTTCCGGCCAATATTCTTTGATAATAATCAATGCTTCCTTTCCGTTAGCGCAAGCTTGTACATTATATATAGAAGACAATGAACTGACCAGATAGGAGCGTAGCTCATCATTGTCTTCTACAACAAGAATCCGTCGTAAATTTGGATCATCTATCGTAGCGGTTGTCTTTGCCGGTACATTCGGAGCGGGCAGTACAGGAGCCAACGCCTCAAATTTAGAAGATGCTTCGTCACTGATACTTTGAGAAGTCTTATTCTTTTTCGGAAAAACAATTTTGATTGTCGTACCTTGATGTTCGACACTATCTACACTAATTTTACCTCCATGAAGGCTCACCAGTTTTCCTACCAACATTAATCCGATACCACTACCCGTCACTTTAGAGTTAATAGCATTGCTGGCACGGAAATGAAGCTTGAACAACTTACTTTGTTCACTGGCAGGAATACCTATACCTGTATCCTTGATTATCACTTTCCATGAATCATTCGTATCGGACACGGAAATGCTGACCTTTCCATTTTCCGGAGTATATTTTAGCGAGTTCGATATTATATTCTTCAAAATAGAATCCATCTTCTCCTTATCAAACGATACATTCATATAGCTGAAAGTACTCTCGTATGTATATTCAATACGCCTAATGGCAGCATAAGAAGAGAATGAATTATATATTTCATTCATATAGGTATTCAACTCATACTCGGAAACACTCATTTTAGAGGAATATACATCCGTTCGCTCAAAATTAATCAGATTGCTGACCAGTCGTAAAAGAACTTCCACATTCCTCAATGCAATGTTCGTACGAGTTATTCCATTGTCGGTAAGCGTCTCTTCTTCCAATAATTCCTCCAAAGGTGCTTTTATTAAAGTTAATGGAGTACGTATATCATGGGCCGTATTGATGAAGAACTGCGTTTTTTCATCAGATATATTCTTTTGTTTTCTTAGATTTATCACACGTAGAACAAAATAAAATCCCCCTATTACCAACAGAATATAACACAAGATAGCCCACCAACTCGACCAAAAAGGTTGCGTGATGATAATTTTCATAGCACGTTCCTGAAAAACAATGTCATGTTCTTCTCTGGATATAGCACGTACATGAAGAATATATCTACCTGGAGGCAAATTGGTAAAACGAATCAAATTATTTGCTCCCGGTTGAGTCCATTTCTCATAAAAGCCTTCTAATTTCCACGAATATAGTGCATTTCCGGGAGAATCATAATTGATTGTAGAAACTTCAAATGAAAACGTATTCTCATCATAAGCCAGCTCTAATACATCTGTCTCATCGATACTTTTCTGTAAAGGAGAATCCTTGACACCCGGATAAACAGGTTGATAAGACAGATGAAAGTCGCTAAATACCAATCTGGAGAACTTATAATCCGGGAATTTCACATTCATCGGAAGTTCAATTGCTCCATCCGTACTACCGAATACAAAGTTTTTATTTTTACGCACCGTTCCTGCCGCTGCGTTAAAGTATGCAGGCAACAAGCCTTCTCCTCTAGTCCAATTACGAAATATCTTTTCTTTAGTATGAAAACAGGTTATTCCGTTCTCTGTACTCATCATTATACGTCCATCTACTTCCGGCAATATTGTAAATATTCTATTTGAAACTAAAGCAGAATTATCAGAAAAATAATGTTCGAAAGTCTTATCTTGAGGATTATAGATAAATACTCCCATACCATTTGTCCCGATATATAACAACCCATTATCTGCCTGATAAAGCGTATTAATATAAGTGATTCCTATCTCCATTTCAATATACTGATATTCACCAGTATTTCGATTCAATAAATACAAGCCAGCAGCAGTTCCGATCCACATATTATCTTTGTCTTTTTCAACAATTGATGTTATGGAATTCAGTCCCGGATATAGACGTGCACTGTTAGTCTCCAAATCAAAACATTTTAGATTATAATAGCCTCCCGACCAGATATGTCCTCTTGAATCTTTAACTATATCACGAATATATTTATCCGGACGCATATTGACGTGAGAAAGAAGGTAAGGAGAGAAGTATTCAACTGATAGCGTTTCTTTATTTATTTTATAAATGCCGGAAGTATATCCTCCTGCCCATATAATGCCAGGAGCCACTTCACATAAAGTAATAAATATATGATTCTTGTCCTTTAGTTGATGATTAAAAGAGCTTAGAAATGAATGCCACTGACCTGTTTTTGAATTATAAAGACTAATACCATTACTAGTTCCAAACCACAGATCACCTTCATGATCTTCGATAACCGCTTGTACCTGATCATTGATTAATGACTGTGCATTACCCATAGCATGTTTCATCCAATGATAATTTTCATAGCGATTATCAATCACTGTAATTCCTGTTGGATAATTAGCAAGCCATATCCGCTTTTCTTCATCTACAAAAACATCATTGATATTATTTCCATTCATTTCATTATAACTCTGATAATTAGCAATAATGTAATCTTCCAGTTCACAGGTATTTACGTTAACTTTATACACCCCCATTCCTTCCGTTGCAATCAGTAACTCTGTTTCATTCAATGGGCTGATACGAGCTATGTTTACATCACTAAGATCAGCGTCCGGACGTATAATTTCCTGTGTATTCATATCGTACACAAAAACTCCTCTTTCAAATGAACCAATGAACAATCTTTTTAATTGCCGATGAAAATACAGTTCACTCACCTGTGCATGAAAATAGTCCAGTGTTTCAACAGGCATGGTCTCTAAAATACCATTCTCCAGTTTGACATATCGTACGCCCGTCTCCGTTGCTATAAAGAAATGGTGCTCATCTACTTGTTCTATTGCCGTAATACTACTATGCAATACATTGGGAAATCGAACTATATGAGCATCTTTAATATTATACAGCAATACAGTATCTTTACGACATATCCAGATATTATCATTGCGATCCAGATAACCACAACTTATTGCTTCAGAGGTATCCGGTAATTTATATACCATTTTGAAATCGTCTCTGTCGGCTTCGTATTGAAAGACTCGTCCTTGTTTGCCAACCACCCATATACCGATATGTGGTTCTGTATATAACCATCCCAAACGTATGGGAGCATCCAAAATAGTGCCTTCTTTATTTAATTTATAGTGTTTTATATCTTTACCGTTGTATCGGTCCATCCCTTCATTTGTAAGAAACCACATATAGCCCTGAGCATCTTTCTGAATATTGAATATCCGGCGATTGCTCAAGCCATCTTCTATTCCTATATATTTGTATGTTTGTGCTGTAACCCAAACAGGAAAAAAGAGAAGAATATATACAATGTATTTCATATAAATAGTTGTTTTTTAAACTACTTCTAACGATCATATAAACATAACAGTTAACGAAACTAGACAAAAACAATGACAAATGCAAAGAAATAGGAGAGATTCTACAAGAAAACATCTATTTAGAAACATTTTTATTTCCAAAGTTGATTATTTACTTTGCGAAGTTGATTTATCTGAAAGTGTTCTTTTGCTATATGTTATAATTAGCGCATGTTTTGTTTTTGTTAATTTAACTAATCAGATTTGATTCCAGTTTCTTCTTATAGACCCATATACTTATTGTAAAATAAATAAGTGCCTGTATCCAGAGAGTTATATATTCCGGTCTGATATCAGCCATACTGGCTCCCATAGAATTCAGTTTCACAAAAGCGAGTGTGCCTGGTGCAGCTGGGAAAATGTAATGGACTACTTTCCAATACCAGGGCATTAGTTCCATTGGATAGGAAACGCCGGAAAGAAAGATTAATCCTACGGAGAAGAAAGCGATCATGAGTAGGGGAGCCTCAGAATCCGTAAAATACCTGGACGCAGCTAATCCCAGGAAAGAAGTTGCCATCAAATATGGAATCAATAATAGTACGATGTACAATCCGTTTCCAATATTGGGGATACTGAAAAAGTGAGGGAGTAAGCCTAATAGAAAAAAGGCAAAGATGGCATAAAGAGCACAGTACACGGACGTTTTTCCTGCCACTATACGAATGGCAACTCCCCAGCCATACCCAAAAGGAGTATATGCGCGGATTCCTTTACTACTGTATTCTTCTCCGGTCACCATGCCAATAACCATCAGTAAGGTCTGGAAAATTATAATCATCATGACTGCCGGAATAAGATAGGAACCATATCCTTCGGTATAATTGTAGAGTGCAGTGCCTTCCACATTAATCGGTTTCGCCATAGCTACGGCAAGCAATCCTTGTGGTGGAAGAAACACCGCTTCATCTGGCCGGTATTTATCATTAATAGCCAGCATGACACGTGAAGAAGCACCTTGCAAAGCTTCGAAATACAAGAAGGCATCAGTAGTTGCATAAAGGGAAAATACGGCTTCATCTCCCCGGAACACCCGTTCCTCAAAATCATGAGGCAGGTAGAGTATTCCCTGTACTTTGCCTTCTTTCATCCATTCTTTTGCTTCGTGATAGTCCATAGCCTGACTAAAAATCTCTGCTTGGGGAGTAGCATCCAGCCAACGGATAAAATCACGGCTCAATTCACTGTGCGAATTGTCGACTACGGCAACAGGTACATCGGTTACAATATTCGGTGCATACATATAATTGTAGAGCAACCCGTAAACGAAGATTCCTCCCATCAACACCAGTAAAACCGCATAACTGGTACTGATAGCTAGAAATTCACGACGAATGATGAATGACAACTGTTGTAACTTACTTAATGTTTTCATACTTATGACTTTCTATAGCTCGTTTTAAATGAGGAAGCAGCGACAGGGCCAGCAACGGGAAGATACAGAGTATCACAGCCGACGGCCAAAGATGGATAAACCCACCGCCTCCATAGAGCATGGTTTGCATCATTTCCGTAAAATGACGGACAGGGAACAAATTGGAAGCATCCCTCACCAACGGATACATATTGGGAACCGGAAAGGTTACTCCGGACAAAGTAGCCCCCAGAGAACCTACCATAGAAACTACACTTATAACCAACGATATTGCCGGAAACAGCGAGAATAAAAACAGCCCTAAAGCCTGTGTTGCAATGATGAAAAGCACAGTCATGATATTCATTAACCACCAACTCCCCTGAAAAGGAATATGCAAAATACCAAACATGACGTAATTAGCCAACCATCCTATCAGTATATATATAATGGTATAAGGTAATAATTTACCTAAAACAGCTGTCACTATATTGCCTTTTGCAGTCGCCAGCCAATCATCTGCTGTGCGGAACTTGATTTCAATGCCAACCGCATACACGGTAATCAACAGAATCAAAACCTGAAACAGCACAAAGAAAAAGGGCTGACTTAAATATACCGAATAATCCAGACTAGGGTTATATATCGGATGGTTATTAGCCTGTACGGGTAATAAAAAGGTGGTAATCTGATCCTGTTCTACTCCGAGTGCCATCGCTTGCATCACCACAGGAGAAAGAGCCACCGGAGCTAAGGAAGTTTCGAATGCCGCCATCAACTCACCACCTACCGACATTAATGCATAATGATAATAGTAGGAGAGTGTTGCATTCTTTCCGGTAATCGCATTCTGTTCAAATTGGGGAGGTATGGAAAGATATCCATAAATCTCTTTCTTTTGCACAGATTCACGGGCAGCTGCTTCATTTACAAAATGCTTTGTCACTTTAAAAGTTGGTACGGCAGAAATATTCCTGACTATCGTCCGGGAAGTAGCAGTATTATCCTGATCGACAATACCAATAGGAATGTTTTCCATCTGTCCGTTACCAAAGATCGTAGCCATAAAGAAAAGGGTGAACAATGGCAAGACAATGCAGACACCAAAATAAAGGCGCCGTGAAGTCATTCGCCGCCACTCTCTGAGCAGTACGGAACGAAAAGGGGAATATGTTTGTGATTCATCCATTCTCTGGTTTATTTGATGTCGATTAATCTAAAGTCAATAACACGGACATGCCGGGACGCAAGTCATCCACCTTTTGGGTTGGACGGGCATGAATCTCAAAGGTACGTAAGTCATAACTTCCGGTTTGCTTGGTTGATTTCCAGGTAGCAAAACTGCCTAGCGGACTAATATAATAGATTTTGAATTCAATATTTTTTTTACCGATAGCGGGCACATCCGCAACAAATGTTTCGTCCATTTTAAATTGCGGCATCAGATCTTCCCGCACGTTAAGAACAACATGTATATCATCCATCACCACCAAATTCATAATGGGAGTTCCCGGTGCAACCAACTCTCCACGTTTAGGGAAGATTGTTGCTATCTGACCGTTTTCCGGAGCGGTCAACCGAGCATCGACCAGCAAAGCCGAGACTTCATCCACTGTGCTTCGAGCAGCATCCACCATGCTGGCAGCAGACGCTTTATCTTCTTTTTGTGCACCATCTACAGCCATCTGATACTGTTCATAGGCAGCACGTTCGGCTGCTACAGCCGCTTTATACATAGCTTCTACTTCATCCTTTCTTTGAGAAGTAATGACACTGTCCTTATATAAAGTAAGAATACGGTTGTAAGTTGTCTGGGCGAGAGTAAGATCGCTCTTCGTTTTATTCCATAATTGCAGTGCAGTAGCCACGATCTGACGACGGGTTCCGGCATCTATTTTCTTGTTCTGTTGTACTGCCACCTGTTCCAAGGCATTCACTTGTTGATACTTGGCATGTACTTCAGGGCTATTAATGACGACAAGAGTATCTCCCCGGTGTACCCAGTCTCCCTCCTGAACGAAGAAAGTGTCGATACGGCCGGGAAGTTTCCCACTGATACGGATTTCTGTTGCTTCAGCTTGTCCTTGCAAGACCAGCGGCTGTTTATGCATTAATATAACTCCCAAGCCGGTGAAAATACCGACAGCCAGAAGAATGATGACAAAAGCCCATGATAGGGTTTTACTAGTTGGTTTCATTGTTTGTTACGGTTTAGGTTGATAGTTTGCAAATTGTTCCGGTGTGCCACAAAGCGAGAGTAGATTCATTAGTGCCACATCATATTCATAATATGCTGCCAGGCGAGCCACTTTTACACTGGCAAGCATGGTTTCAGCATCAATAACTTCGGTAGAAGTTGCCATCCCTTCTGTAAATGATTTCTTTCGGATGCGTACCAATTCTTCACTTAAGGCAATCGTTGCATTTAAAGCTTTTACATTATCCTGTGCCTTTTCCAGCTGCGTATAAAGCTTATCTACCCCAACAGCCAGATCATCACGGGCTTTCATCTGCCCTAAAGCCAGAGTTTGTTCCGTTAATTTCGATTGCCGCACTCTTTTTTCACGATCCAGTCCGTCAAAGAGGTTCCATGTAAAACCAATGCCTACCATGGTACGCGGTAATAAATTACTCTGAATACCATGCGAATACAAGGTCTGTTTTCCAAAAAGGGCTATATTCGGCAAATAGCCGCTTTGAGCAATCCGCACTTCTTGTTTGGCAATATGCTGCTGCAGCTGTAATTGGTTGAGTGTATAGTTCCCACTGTTTACTGAAAGATCAAATAGCATTTTAGGTGGCAATGAATCATTCATAAAAAGGGGAGAGGTAGGAATGATATTGGCATCTGCATCCTTTTTATTCAGCAAAACCTTTAAGGCACTTTGCACTACTGTTTCTTCTTTTCGCGCAGCTTCCAATGCACGTTTGGCTTCATCCATATTTACCTGGGCAAAAAGCCTTCCTGCTTTGTCAATCATTCCTGCTGCCTCTAACTTCAAGGCATTTTCATAATGTTTCTTCAATCCGTTGTAGGTTTCTTCACGAACCGTCACAATTTGTTGTGCCAGTCGAAGCCCGTAATAGCTTTCAACCAATAAACTTTGCTGATTGGCCGATACCTGTGCCCGACTTTCCCGTGCCAGATCAACCATCGTTCTTCCGATGTTGGTGGCATGAAAACGCTTACCACCGGAAAAGAGTACCCACTCGGCTGATAAATCAACAGTTGTCAAATTTCTTGGAGTCAAAGGAAATATAAGGGTATTTGCCCCAATTTGATCCAGTATAGACGAAATGATCTGGTCATCCGGAATAATGGAATGTACAAAGTCTTTAGCCGGATCGGTAAACTGCGATAAAGGCTGTTTAACTTCGATCTTCTCCGACATGTGTACAAACGCACCTGTAGACTGAAGACTGGGATACCAAAAAGCATTCAACTTATCACGTTCAGCCTTCGCAATCTCAATACTCTTATCCGCTATTTTCAGACTCTGATTTCCTTGATTCAACAGATGCAGTGATTCTTCGAAACTTAATGGTATCTGTGCATCTATCTGACCGATGGAAAAATACAAAGTCAATAGTATACAAAGTCGCTTATTTTTTTTCATACTGGTTAGGTTATATCTGAATTTGAGATATTCTAACAGATGAAAAGAGAGGTTTGTTCATCAGAAAGAATATAGCAATACAACAAAAGAAGGTTTCAACGCTTTTTTATAAGATGTTCTATTTTTCATCTTCTCTTTGAATCACGTTTGTATCATTTCTATCAGATAGAAAAAATGATGCATAAAATAATGCAAGTATATGCAATAAGCGTGTTATTAATGGATATAAACTACTTGATTATACAAAATATAAATGCATATTGGAGTTGTTTCTTTAAAGGAAAAGCTCTGTTCCTTTAAATGGAACCAACCGTTGGTCGGTGAGAAGCGTGTTCTCCCTTTAAAAGAAAGCTACCAAACAGCCCATAAAGTACCAGTTTGTCTCTAAATCTTATTTATTTTGCTAGAAACTAAATCTGTCAATTTGAAATAATATAAGCAACTTTGTTCTCACATATTCAATATTCATTCTCTATTTAGAACCTAGTGATAGATTATTCACTAAAATAGTTTATATCTGAATCTTATTAACCGGAAATCCTGGAATTTTTTCTATAGCGACTATCGCCAATCTGTATATTTTTAATTATACGGGCTACTAATATGCGTTTTTTCATATCCGGTTGTTTTTCATCAAAACAAAAGAATTGAAGAGGCTTTAATTTCTCTTTTTTCTTGCATTAAAATTTCTGCGATTTTATTTGAGATATAAAAATTATGTTTACCTTTGCATCACCATTTCATAAGGCTTTTGAGTCGAGAAATGCAGTAAATATGCGGTAATAGCTCAGTTGGTAGAGCACTAGCTTCCCAAGCTGGGGGTCGCGAGTTCGAGCCTCGTTTACCGCTCTTTTGAAAATCAGGTGGTTATCTTAAAAAAAACTGCCTGATTTTTTATTTTTCAAGCCCCCTTTTCTATGGTTTTATCTATTATCGGACGAAACCTAAACTGAACATATTGTAGAATAACCCTAATTGAATAACCAATATGGCTAAGAAAATAGAGAAATATCTCCCCGTAGATTACAGTGACAGTTTTTCCATAGAAGTTACAGAAAATCGTTTGTCTCCTAAAGATATTATTTTAAAAGTCTTTGCTCATAACCCCGCTTGGCTCCGAATGTTGTATGCAATAAGGGCCTGTTTAGTCAAACCTTTCGGTATAGAAACTAAAGCTATTGAAAGTGAAGAACTTATTATAGAGGAAGACAAGCAAGAAGCAATTATGAGAAAAGACGATAAACATTTATTGTTTTATGTCGATATTTTCATTACGCCATTGGAAACAGGAAAACAAATGATTGAGGTTACCACATTAGTAAAATACCATAATTGGGTAGGAAAGGCTTATTTCTTTTGTGTAAAACCTTTTCATCGGATCATAGTGCCTTTAGTTCTCAAAAAAGCGCTATGCTGAACAAGCACAGTCGCGGATGCAACTATATAACGAATATGAAAAATGAGATATGTAATATAGAAGTACATGACTTTAGAAAATTAATGCATGAAGAATAGGGCAGTTCATGCATTTTTCGTATTTTTGCACCCTGTTTTAACACTCAAGAAAACTTTAAATAGAAAAATATAATGGCAAAAGAACTGAAAGACCTTACCAAACGTAGTGAAAACTACTCACAGTGGTATAACGATTTGGTGGTAAAAGCTGATTTGGCAGAACAGTCTGCTGTGCGCGGATGTATGGTGATTAAGCCTTACGGATACGCTATCTGGGAGAAAATGCAACGTCAATTGGACGACATGTTCAAGGAAACAGGACACGTAAATGCATACTTCCCGCTATTAATCCCGAAATCATTCTTAAGCCGCGAAGCAGAACACGTAGAAGGGTTTGCGAAAGAGTGTGCCGTAGTAACACATTATCGTTTGAAGAATGCGGAAGACGGTTCAGGAGTTGTAGTAGATCCTGCAGCTAAATTGGAAGAGGAATTGATTATCCGTCCGACATCAGAAACAATCATCTGGAATACTTATAAGAACTGGATTCAGTCATACCGTGACCTGCCTATTCTCTGCAACCAATGGGCGAATGTTTTCCGTTGGGAAATGCGTACCCGTCTTTTCCTGCGTACTGCCGAATTCCTGTGGCAAGAGGGACATACCGCTCATGCTACCCGTGAAGAAGCAGAGGAAGAAGCAATCAGAATGTTGAATGTATATGGTGAATTTGCAGAAAAATATATGGCTGTTCCCGTTGTAAAGGGAGTGAAATCAGCCAATGAACGTTTTGCAGGTGCACTTGACACTTACACAATAGAAGCCATGATGCAGGACGGAAAAGCATTGCAAAGTGGTACTTCCCACTTCCTGGGACAAAACTTTGCAAAGGCATTCGATGTTCAGTTCGTTAACAAGGAAAACAAGTTGGAGTATGTTTGGGCTACTTCATGGGGTGTTTCTACTCGTTTGATGGGTGCATTGATTATGACTCACTCGGATGACAACGGATTGGTATTACCTCCACATTTGGCTCCGATTCAGGTAGTAATCGTTCCTATCTATAAGAATGACGAACAACTGAAACAAATTGACGCTAAAGTAGAAGGCATTGTAGCTAAGTTGAAAGCATTGGGTATCTCTGTGAAATATGATAATGCAGATAACAAACGCCCGGGCTTCAAATTCGCTGATTATGAATTGAAGGGTGTACCTGTTCGTTTGGTTATGGGTGGTCGCGATCTTGAAAACAACACTATGGAAGTGATGCGCCGTGATACACTGGAAAAAGAAACGGTTACTTGTGAAGGCATTGAAACATACGTTCAGAATTTGCTTGAAGAAATGCAAGCTAATATCTACAAGAAAGCATTGGACTACCGTAACTCCAAGATTACAACAGTAGACACCTATGACGAATTTAAAGAAAAAATCGAAGAAGGCGGATTTATTCTGGCTCATTGGGACGGAACTACCGAAACAGAAGAAAAGATTAAGGAAGAAACCAAAGCAACTATTCGTTGTATTCCGTTCGATTCATTTGTTCCGGGCGACAAAGAACCGGGTAAATGTATGGTTACAGGTAAACCATCTGCTTGCCGTGTCATATTTGCACGTTCTTATTAAATA
The DNA here is from genome assembly GCF_000163675.1 of Bacteroides sp. D22. Taxonomy (NCBI): domain Bacteria; kingdom Pseudomonadati; phylum Bacteroidota; class Bacteroidia; order Bacteroidales; family Bacteroidaceae; genus Bacteroides; species Bacteroides sp. D22. Next base: position 12,987 of record NZ_GG774829.1, read on the forward strand.
GAAATTGTATATCATTATAAAAAGGATGAAAGCGATTGAATCGTTTTCATCCTTTTCTTTTTTTCCTTCCATATTATATTATTTATGGCCTATCCTAACAGTTCATTAGACATTCAATAGTTATTTCAAGCTCTTTTTTCAATCCATTTCAGTTTTATTTCAGAAATATCCCTTTTCTTTGTAGTATGTAAAAAAGAAAGGAGACAAAATTATGAAGATATTGATTGTAGAAGACGAACCCTCTTTGAGAGAACTGATTCAATGTTCACTTGAAAAAGAACGTTACGTTGTAGAAACAGCCAGTGACTTCAATTCTGCTCTACGCAAAATTGAAGATTACGACTATGATTGTATCTTATTGGACATCATGCTACCGGACGGAAGCGGACTTGATCTTCTTGAACGACTGAAAGCTCTCCATAAGCGGGAGAACGTGATTATTATTTCCGCGAAAGACTCTCTGGAAGACAAAGTTTTGGGATTAGAACTGGGAGCGGACGATTATTTGCCAAAGCCATTTCATTTGGTTGAACTAAATGCACGAATTAAAAGCGTGATTCGTCGCCATCAGCATGATGGAGAGATTGATATCCGCCAAGGCAACGTACGGATAGAACCGGATAAATATCGTGTATTTGTCAACGAGCAGGAAGTGGAACTAAATAGAAAAGAATATGATATCCTGTTATATTTTATCAATCGCCCTGGGAGATTAATCAATAAAAACACTTTGGCCGAATCAGTGTGGGGAGACCATATCGATCAGGTCGATAATTTTGACTTCATATATGCACAAATCAAGAATCTTCGCAAAAAGCTCAAAGATTCCGGTGCAACTATTGAAATTAAAGCAGTCTATGGATTTGGGTATAAAATGATAGTAGAATAAAAAAGAAAGAAATTATTGTCCATGAAATTAATATATTACATCATTCTTCGTATTACTCTTGCTCTGACCCTTATACTGACGGTCTGGGCTATCTTCTTTTATGTTACGATGATCGATGAAGTCAACGATGAAGTGGATGATGCTTTGGAAGATTATTCGGAAACCATCATTATCCGGGCATTGGCAGGAGAGGAGCTACCTTCTAAAACCAATGGCTCCAACAATCAATATTATATGATGGAAGTAAGCAAAGAGTATGCGGAAAGCCGGGAGGATATTCAGTATAAAGACTCTATGGTATACATTGAAGAAAAAGGAGAGACCGAGCCGGCACGTATTCTTACTACTATCTTTAAAGATGATGAAGGACGATACCACGAGCTGACAGTATCAACTCCCAGCATTGAAAAAGACGATTTGAGAGATGCCATCCAGGTGTGGATTATATTTTTATATGTAGCTTTATTATTCTGCATTATTATCATTTCCGTATGGGTATTTTACCGGAATATGCGACCGCTCTATGTACTTCTACACTGGCTGGACGGTTATCAAACAGGAAAAAGAAATAAACCTTTGAGTAACGATACTCAAATCACGGAATTCCGGAAATTAAATGAGGCTGCCATTCGTTATGTGGAACGTACGGAGCAGATGTTCGAACAACAAAAACAGTTTATCGGAAATGCTTCACACGAGATACAAACTCCACTTGCTATCTGCCGTAATCGATTGGAAATGTTGATGGAAGATGATTCGCTATCAGAAAAACAACTGGAAGAACTGATGAAAACGCATCAGACTTTAGAATACATCACTAAATTAAACAAATCCCTATTATTGCTTTCCAAGATTGATAATGGTCAGTTTACGGATGCCAAAGAATTGGAACTCAATGTACTTCTCAAACAATATCTGCAAGATTACGAAGAAGTTTATGATTATCGCAACATAGAAGTCACGATAGATGAACAAGGCGTTTTCAAGGTGACAATGAACGAATCCCTGGCTGTTGCTTTGCTCACTAACCTCCTGAAAAATGCATTTGTACATAATATTGATGGAGGACATATCCGAATCACCGTTACTAAGAACGGTATTACTTTCCGAAATTCGGGAGTGGAACATCCGCTGAACAAGGAACATATCTTCGAACGTTTCTATCAGGGTAGCAAAAAAGAAGGATCTACAGGGCTGGGATTAGCTATAGCCGATTCCATCTGTCGTTTGCAACATCTGAATATAAAATATTACTTCGAGCAGAATGAACATTGCTTCGAGATTTCCCAATCATAAGATTCATCTGAAAAACACAGAGGACACGGATTTTAAGTGAACGACCTGTCGGTTATCATAAAACCAATTTGTCAGGTATATCCATTCACCTGTTTCTCCGTGTCCTCTGCGTCTTTTATAGTGAGCAGGTTATCGGGATCGTATTTCTCTCCTCATAAACATGATATAAGAAATAGCGAAGCAAATAACCGTTGCCGCAATCAATCCGGTCAACTGTGGCCATACAACTAAAAGACTTTGTCCCAATGGGAGCGGACTAGGGATAGCTCCCTGTACCTGTTCCATAGTCAATGGCCCCAAACTTCTGACAGAAGGCATCAATAGTGTGGTGGTAGCTTCATTAAACAGTTCACTCGGTGCCAAACGCATCAACCCTAGAATAAACTTCTGATAACTGATAATCTGATAAGGTGATGCCATCTGTGACGGACTCAACCCTTTTGCCACCAAATTAACAATCATGGTATAGAATACACTAAAAAACAGCCAAACAGCCACAGATGCTAAGGCAGAAGTCGCTGCCTGACGGAAACGGAGTGAGAACAGAATAGCCAGATTCAACCAGAATGCTACATAAAAGATACTGGTAATGATGAAGAAAACAATTCTCCAAAACTCTTCTGCCGTAGGAGGAATACCAATAGCAATCAGCCCACATCCCATCACCAGAAAGCCCAATACAAACAACATGATACCTATCACAATCAAAGCAGCCACAAACTTCGCATTGATAATGCAATCGCGATGAATAGGCTGGGACAGCATACGGCTCAATGTTCCTTTATTTTGTTCGGAATTGACTGCATCAAATCCCAAAGCGATTCCCAATAGGGGACCTAAGAAGTTAATAAACAGCACAAAAGAGGGGAGAGTCCCATCTGAAACCGTAAACAACTTCAAGAAAAGAAACGAACCGTCCGGATCATTAGGTTTGATGGCTTCACTAATATTGGTGAGTGCTGTATATAGCGACCCCATACAGGTAAGTGCTATAATACCTATTAGTATAATAAAACGCCAACTTTTGACATGATCGGAAATTTCCTTGTTGACGATAACCCAAAAAGGATGATTGACTTTATTCATGTCTTTCTCCTCCTTCCTCAAAATAATGGTTATAAATATCAGACAATTCCTGCTTCTTATCTTTCAATTCTGCCATATCAATCAAAGCAAGTAATTGGCCATTACTGAACAAACCTACCCGGTCGCACACTTTCTGTACCTGATCCAGATGATGGGAAGAGAAAAGCACTGTCAGTCCTTCTTCTTTACTCAACCAGCGAATCAGTTCGATAAATTCCTGAACACCTGCAGGGTCAATCCCTGAAGTCGGCTCATCGAGAATAATAATCTCCGGATTTTTAATAAGTACATCAGCCAATCCCAACCGCTGTCTCATACCACGAGAGTATTTCCCTGTCTTTTTGGCTAACTGATCTTCAAGGCCTACCCGCTTCATCAGTTCCATAGCCTTGGTTTTTGCCTCTTTATCAGAAATACCATTTAATCGCGCTGTATAGATCAAATTCTCCGGTCCTGTCATATCATCATAGAATCCTACATCTTCTGGCAAATACCCAATTTTCCTTTTTACTTCAATGGGGTGTGTAGTAGAATTGATTCCACAAATTTCAACTGTTCCCGAAGTAGGCTCTGTCAATCCCAACATCATTAAGATAGTAGTTGATTTTCCAGCACCATTCGGTCCCAGTAATCCGAAGATTTCTCCTTTCCGGATATTCAGGCGAATATGATCTACAGCAGTGAAATTACCGTATTGTTTGGTCAAATCGGTAAGTACGATCACTTGTTCGCCCATAATTTACCTCCTTCCATATTTACGGAACAGATAGTAAACCACGCCGATGGTGGCAATAATGATAAGAACGCCTACCCATCCCCATATCATCGGAGTTTTTACTGCAACTCTGAACTGCGCATCGGCATTTACTTCAGGAGTTTTTGCCATGATGGTAGTCACATAGTCGCCTGGCAATGCTTTTTTAGAAGCTTTCAAAGTAGCCATAACCGTTGATGTCTCTCCGGCTTTTAGTGCATCGATTTTTGAAGGTTCGAAAGTTACTTCCCAGTCAGCAGGTTTATTAGCAGACAGCTGAATATCTTTCAGTAATGAAGAACCTGTATTTCTGACTTCCAGTTCTATTTTCTTTATATCACCTGCTGTGACATCTGTACTCAATAACCCACGGGGAGTAGTCAGTTCCATTTGATAAGAGCCGGTAACAACCACTTCCAGTTCCAATTCGGCAGAAGTGGTACCTGTAGCGGCGCGTACCGGAATTTTGTAACTGCCGGCTTCTACATTGGCAGGAGGAGTAATATCTATACTTACATTTTGAGTGCTGTTGGCTTCCACTTGTGCAGAAGTGGCTTGCTTATAGTTAGGTTTAAAAACTACATTCCAACCTCTGGGTGCATTAGCCATCAAAGCATATAGCTGCTGGTCGGCAGTCTGATTCTTTAAAGTGGCACTGAAAGTGAAGGTTGATTTGGAATTTCCCTGCATGTTGGGTTGGTCGGTAGTAAATTCAGTCTGGTATGTTCCTTTTTGAGCAACCACTACATCCAATGGAAGTTTGGCGTTTCCGGCATATACCACAAAGTGATAATTACCTTTATTCACTTTTAATGGGACTTCGACTTTTAAATTGAAAGTCTTTTTCTCTTTGGGAAGTACCGATAGTTGGCTAAGGCTCCAGCCACCGGATTTCATCTCGTGTTTCCAACTGGAGGACAATCCGCTGACAGAAAGATTCGCATTCGTCAACTGGTCTGTGTTGTTGATAAGATCAATACTGTAGTCAATTGACGCTCCGGGAGATACGGAGATTTTTGTGTAAGGTGTGTACAGAATCACGCTCTTAGGTATTGAATCATTGGCGTGCGTGTAACTCATAGGGATCATCCCCAATAGAATAGCTAATAATAAAAAATAATTTGTTCTCATAGTCATACAAAAGTTCTTATGGTTGTTTAATATGAATATTGTCAAATTTGTGTGTGCAAAAATAAACGATGTATCTATTAGTAGTTTTAAAAGAATCCTAAAGAATCTAATTTCAAGAAGAAATTATAGTGACACTATCTCTATAGGATGGTGACGGTATCCTTTATGTATAGTGACGCTATGTTAACCGGATAACGTCACTATATTTTTTCGATTTTTTTTTCGGAAATTCTCAAAATTCCCAAATCTTTTCAGATTCTCCTCTCATCTTTGCATTATCAAATTAATAATAATAGTAAAAACCAATATTAAAAAACAACGATTATGAAAAAGTTAGTATTCTTATTAGTGTGTCTTTTCACTTTGCAAACAGTAGCTCGTGCAGATGACGACAAACCAATCCAGGTAACTCAAATGCCACAACCGGCACAGCAGTTTATCAAACAGCATTTTGCCGACAGCAAAGTAGCATTAGCCAAAATGGAGAGTGATTTCTTTTATAAAAGTTATGAAGTGATTTTCACGAATGGCGATAAAGTGGAGTTTGACAACAAAGGCAACTGGGAAGAAGTGAACTGCAAATATAGTTCTGTACCTACAGCAATTATTCCGGCAGCTATTCAGAAATACGTAACGACCAATTACCCTGATGCTAAAATTCTAAAAATTGAGAGAGATAAGAAAGATTATGAAGTAAAACTGTCCAACCGTACGGAACTGAAGTTTGACCTGAAATTTAATTTGATTGATATTGATTTCTAAACCTATTTAAATTGAACAAAGATGAAACTAAAGATTTATACACTTTTACTGGCACTAAGCGTCACATGGAGTCTGCAAAGTTGTGACAACGATGACGATGGTTCAATAGCTGTTCCTGCCGAACTTCAAAGTGCATTTTCATCCAAATTCCCTAATGCTGCAAATGTGAAGTGGGAAACTAAGTCTGGATATTATGTAGCAGATTTCTATGACGGATATGAAGCATCTGCATGGTTCACCCAAGATGGTAAATGGCAAATGACAGAAACGGACATTCCTTACAATGCATTACCACAAGCAGTAAAAATGTCTTTTGAGAACAGCGAATATGCCTCATGGAAGCGGGATGATATAGACAAACTGGAACGGACAGGCGTTGAAACTGTTTTCGTAATTGAAGTCGAAAAGCAGAATCAGGAGGTCGATTTGTATTATTCTGCTGATGGAACTCTGATTAAAAGCATTGTAGACACTGATGATGATAACAGCGAACATCTTCCTGTACAATTGACTGAAGCTATGAAAAACTTCATCAATGAAAAGTATCCGAATGCAAGAATCATGGAAGTAGACGTTGAAGATGATAGAAATGATTGGGATTTTGGATTTACAGAGGTAGATATCATTCATAATGGAATCTCAAAAGATGTATTGTTCAACCAGACTGGAAATTGGTATTCTACTTCATGGGAAATACGTCAGAATGAATTGCCTGAAGCAGTAAACAATACTCTCAATAATCAATATGGAGAATATCGTTTTGACGAAGCGGAGTATATTGAAAAAGCAGATGGTAGCATATATTATCGAATTGAACTTGAGAAGGGGGATGTAGATAAAGTAGTAAACATAGGCGAGAACGGTACTGTCCTTTCATAGGTCAAAGTGCATAATTCTGAAACATAATTCTCACAAACAACAAACGATGACATAATTCCTGGTGGATATGTCATCGTTTATTATTTTTTACTGCTCCTGTACACGTTTTCTTTTCACTGCCGATTTATCAGTTTTATCAGTGATGCTGTCCGTTTGTTGCGGTTTCACCTTTTCAGCTTCTTCCCGTTTCCGCTTATTGCGTAACCGCCATTTATTCCAGAAATATAGATCACTCCATTTATTGAAATCCTTTTTATACATGATACCTACACCTTGTGTAGTCAAGTTTGTTTTTGTGTAATAACGGTCATTTGTCTCATTATAAGCCTTCAAACGAATATCTCCCGAACGGGTAATCAGCCATTCTGCTTCAAAGTCTCCTACAAAGTTAGTATTAGCCATCGGATTATCCCGATAACCGAAGTTTCCGTTTATCAATAAACGGTTATTCAATAATTGTCCCGACAAAATACCTTCTACTTCCATATCTGTCCAACCCTTATCACCCGTACTCAAATTCGTACCGATATTCCAGTTATTCGTTTCAAAGACTTGTGAAAGTGCATTATTCAACTGGCCGGAGAGAGTAGATGAGAGCACTGATGACATCACATTCGAATTCTGATTATTATTACGGGCATCTTCCGTATAGAACTTGCCAATACCCAACAAATAAAGAATCTGCATATTCATTTGCTCCTCCGTACTGATATAATTACGCACCAATGTTTGTATTTCATCTCTTTCATTCGGAAGCTCTATACCCAGTTTGATAGTCGGTCGCACCAGCATACCACTTAGATTCATGATACAATTTACACGTACATTGGGTTGTTGAATAATAGCCGAAGCATCCGGTATCAAGTCATTCAAAGAAGCAGAATTCACTGTATATGAAGCTTGTATATCCATGTTAGCATCCAAAGGTGCACCATTGAACGTTATTGTACTTCCATCCTTGATAATAAAGTCTTTACGGATCACCTCCTGCAAACTAAATTTATATACTCCTTGATTGATCCGGTAATTACCGAACATTTTCACATCGCCCTTATTATAAAATTCCGTCCGGATATTTCCCGTACCTTTTCCGCTGATATAATCTCCGGCAATAGGGTCCATGATGATTCGCATGGTGGCATCGGGAGTTGCATCCACCAGAATATTCAAACGGATATCTGTTTTCTGCTCTTCCTCCTCCTGACGTTTTTGCTGTATTTGTTCGTAATATGAGATTACTTGAACAGAATCCTGAATAGTACGACGAGGTGTTTTATCTACAAATTTGATAAACTGATTGCTAGTAGCCGATGCTACACTACCATTAATATAAGTAAAGGTAGTATTTCGATTTGTAGTCATAGCCACATTTACGTCGAGCCCCTGTATGGCGTTTCCAGAGAGCAATACATTCCCGGTACCATATACCGTACCATAGAAAGGCATATCTGTCGATTCTTTTGTGTTCATCACAAGCATATTATTTGCCTGTATCTCAAAACGATAGTTTAGGTTCTTAAAATGCTGGAAATGCAAATATCCATTCATTCTCCCCGAATGCCCTTCCATATCAGAGATATGTATATTATTGAATGTCAATCCAGTAGGAGCCAGATGAATAGTGTCTTTTACAGCAAAATGTGTGTTTAAAATATCAAAATTCATGGATGCGTCTGTCATAACCGCACCATCCAGGTTCAACCCTTTAAATTTACCATAGAAATGTACTTTTCCTGTTCCCCGTCCTTTAATATCATTGGCAATAGACTTCATATAATGTTCGAGGAATTTCAGATTCAATTCATTTGCTTCAATATTTAAATCAAGTCCGCTCTCGGGTTTTAATGGATAAATAATACCCGTGACACGCGATGGAGAAGGAGATATATCCTGAATGGATGCATCCAACCGGATACCTCTGTTTTCATTATCCCACTCACCATATATATCCAGTTCACCTAAACGACCGTGATTGAGTGAGAAATTCTTTATAAATAAACGGGTATTCATGATAGGCTTTTTAAACACTCCGCTTGCATAAGCCGTTCCTGTTGCATCGCCCTCAAAATTTACATCGTCGGATATACTTGCAATATCAAATACATATCCCATATTTATATCCTTTAGATCAACCTTTACAGTATCTTTAGGATTCTCGGAAAGCCGGCCGTTAATACGTACATACCTATCCTGATGACTAAAATAGAAATTATTCACATCCACTCGTCCGGAATCGACCACCACCTGCGAAGGATGTATCTTCCAGAGAGTATCATTTAAAATAACATCAGTAGGCTTCACATCCACCATCGCTTTCAACAATGACTTTTCTCCGCTTGTACGTAGAAATTTGGCAACAGCTGCTAATTTCCCGCTATATGTTGCTGCAGCATTATTTCCCCAATCCAAAGTCGTACTGACATTGTCATCTTTAGCTTGTGCATCCAGAGATAGATTGACTGCCCCTTTCTTTTTCAAATTAGTCAGACGAACCCGTGCACGAATATGATCTGCCGGATTCTCGCACAGAATCATACCTGACTCAATATAGTTGTTCTTATATTGCAGACGGGGAAAATATCCCTCTATACGCAAGCGTTGTAAAGCATCATTAAAATATCCCTTCAACGTAGAATGAGTATATACCGTTAACGGTATATCAAATATCGTAGATAAAATGTCCGTATTATATATATGTATATCAAACAAAAAGTTATTATGGGTTTCAATCGGCTTCTTGGGAGGTAATATCAAAGACGGCACATATTTCCGCATAATATTCAGAATACTGGCAGGCAATGTGTGATATTGGAATTTTCCCTCTATGCTTGCTTTCAGGAATTCGGAAGTCAATCTAAGCTGATTTTCTCCATTTTGTTTGGTTGCCCGGATATTCATATTCTGCATGAAATATGCTTTATCCGGAGCTGTAAATTCCAAGCTATCCACATTGATTTCTCCAATCATCTCATCCACTGATCCACCTGTAAAATTGGCTTTCAGTTTTAAAGAGAACTCTGCATCAGGATATTTGGTCGTAAGATTCAAATCATGTGGGCGTACTTTATTGACTACTGCAAGAAAATTAAAAGTAGGAACTTTGGATGCAACATTTACGTCTCCATTCAGATAAATAGAGCCATTAGGATCATCCAACGCAATCTTTCCATTAAATCCGCCTTGTTTGTATTCTCCGTCCAGTGTGATATTTTCATATCTATATCTGCTATAATCTATCGAAGCAATCAGTCCTTTCAATTCTACGGCAGGCAAGTGGTCAGCAATATGCCGGCCATGTACATCCAGATTGAAAGTAATTTCTCCCAATTCCTCATTATCCAATAATTTACCTAGTTGAAAATCCTCTGTTTTGACAGCTCCGGAATACGCAAACAATCCTTTTGTCTTATCAGAACTCAATTTTAAGTCGGTCTTTACATTTCCAAGACTCGTTTGTAATTGTCCATAAGTAACTAAGTCCGTGAAGTATCCCGAAATTTCTCCCTGGAAACTCACGTTGCCCAAACGTTCGAGAAGAGGAGGAACTCCATTATAATTAGGACTCAAATTACGCACTAAAAAACCGACTCCGCGGGTATTGGCCGAAAGTTCGGAAAGAGTTCCATATACATACGCATCTTGTGGACGCGATAAGTCCTGAAGCGATACATCTCCTCGCAGACGGAACTGACGGTCATCGGCTGTAATCTCCAGATGCGAACAAGTCAACTGATCCACAGTTCCCTTCACCTCCATATCCAACGTCACCGGTTCCTTGAAATGCGAGAGGATAGGGACAAAAGGAGAAATATCTTTTAAAGTAACTTGCGATGGCAAAGTACGGAAAGAGAAATGCACCTGTTCTGTAAAACGGTCAAAAGCTTTCAAACTATCATACTCCAAATGAATGGTATCAAGCTTGAGAGAGGTTTCGGGCAATTCTATTGTAAAATTATCAATGTTTGTCTGCTTGTTATTGGCAACCAGTTTCAAACTCATTTTTTTCAAAGAGAAGCCGGATGCTTTTTCATCAAGGCTCAATCGCTTGATCCCTAAATTCAAAGAGTCCTTACTTAATGCCTTCAGCGATATATTAGCGATGATATTTTGAAGCTGAATATGCTTAGCGTTAAATTTCTCCGGTGTTTCTTCTTCCGACAACACATGATAAGACATCCTTCCACGACGAATCAGGATGGAATTAATACGCAAATCAAGGGAGTTTTCTTTCTTCACGGTATCTTTGGAAGCAAAAGCATCCAAAACAAACTTAAAATTAGGAGGGGAATCCGGAGTCTCTTTCCGGAGATTGATATTAAATCCGAAAAGCTGGACACTGCTAATGGATATCTTTCCTTTAAAAAAGGGCATAATATCGAACTTGGCGGACAAACGTGTGACTTTGAGCATTTCCTGACCACTCTGATCGTCAAGCAATACATCATCAATAATAATACGGTTCAATAGACCCATATTAATTCTACCAATCACTACCTTTGTATTTAAAACTTCAGAAAGTTCTTCAGCTACAAATACACTCATTGCTTGCTGAATGTTTGGTATATTCAGCAAAACAATAGTCCCGATATATACTCCCAGTACAATACCTACTACCCAGCGTACAGTCTTTTTCAGCGTTCTGATATGCGATAACTTTTATTTTGCGAACAAAAATATAAAATAGTTCGTTACGAATCGTAGTTTTATGATTACTTTTGCACCGTTTAATAGTTTAAATACTTATGAGTGCAATAATTTTAGGAATTGAATCCTCCTGTGACGATACGTCGGCAGCCGTAATCAAGGATGGTTATTTGCTGTCAAATGTGGTATCAAGTCAAGCCGTACATGAAGCATACGGTGGAGTAGTACCCGAGTTGGCTTCACGGGCACACCAACAAAACATCGTACCGGTAGTACATGAAGCATTAAAACGTGCTGGCGTCACCAAAGAAGAGTTGAGCGCGGTAGCTTTCACTCGCGGACCGGGATTGATGGGGTCTTTGCTTGTTGGAGTCTCCTTTGCAAAAGGATTCGCTCGTTCTTTAAACATCCCAATGATTGATGTTAATCATTTGACCGGACATGTTTTAGCTCATTTTATTAAAGCGGAAGGAGAAGAAGAGAGACAACCTGTTTACCCATTTCTCTGTTTGCTGGTATCTGGAGGAAATTCACAAATCATACTGGTCAAAGCCTATAATGATATGGAGATTCTTGGACAGACTATTGACGATGCCGCAGGTGAAGCTATTGATAAATGCTCTAAAGTGATGGGACTTGGTTATCCCGGCGGACCGATCATTGATAAACTGGCTCGTCAGGGAAATCCGAAAGCTTTTACATTCAGCAAACCGCATATTCCTGGTTTAGATTACAGCTTCAGCGGATTGAAAACTTCCTTTTTATATTCATTACGCGACTGGTTAAAGGAAGATCCTGATTTCATAGAACACCATAAAGTAGATCTTGCAGCATCATTAGAGGCTACTGTAGTGGATATTCTGATGGATAAATTACGAAAAGCCGCCAAAGAATATAAGATTAATGAAATAGCTGTGGCCGGAGGAGTTTCTGCAAATAATGGATTGCGTAATGCTTTCCGGGAACATGCCGAGAAATATGGCTGGAACATTTTTATCCCTAAATTCAGTTATACAACTGATAATGCAGCTATGATCGCCATTACCGGATATTTCAAATATCTGGATAAGGACTTTTGTTCTATTGATCTTCCGGCTTATTCTCGTGTGACGTTATAATAAGGTATACCTTATTATATATAAGATAAAAACTAAGAAGTATGTTTGCCGAAATAATAACTATTGGCGACGAACTGTTGATAGGACAGGTTGTCGATACTAATTCTGCCTGGATGGGACAGGAATTAAATAAAATAGGTATTGAGGTTCTTCGTATTGTTTCAATCCGTGACCGGGAAGAAGAAATCATGGAAGCGATTGATAATGCGATGGAAAGGGTGAATATTGTTTTAGTAACCGGAGGACTCGGACCTACCAAAGACGATATTACCAAACAGACTTTATGTAAATACTTCCATACGGAACTGGTTTTCAACGAAGAAGTATTCGAAAACGTAAAGCGGGTACTGGCAGGAAAAATACCAATGAATGCACTCAATAAAAGCCAGGCAATGGTCCCGAAAGATTGTATGGTAATAAATAACCCTGTGGGAAGTGCTTCTGTCAGTTGGTTCGAGAGGGATGGCAAGGTACTTGTTTCCATGCCGGGCGTTCCACAAGAGATGATTGCTGTGATGACAGAAAGCGTGTTACCTAAGCTGCACGATAGGTTTCAAACGGATGTTATTATGCATCAAACATTTCTCGTACAGCACTATCCAGAATCTGTATTAGCCGAAAAGTTAGAATCGTGGGAGAACGCTTTACCGGAATGCATTAAATTGGCATATCTACCCAAACTTGGCATTATTCGTCTTAGACTGACCGGACGAGGACAAAACAGAGAAGAAGTAAAAGTTCTTCTTGAACGTGAAAAGTTAAAATTAGAGGAAATACTTGGTGAAGATATTTTCAGTGAAGAAGATACACCATTGGAGGTTATAGTCGGTGAGCTTTTAAAAAAGAAGAAATTGACCGTTTCCACCGCAGAAAGTTGTACCGGGGGCAGTATTGCCGCACGGTTGACTTCCATCGCCGGCAGTTCTGAATATTTTAATGGAAGTGTAGTGGCCTACTCTAATGAAGTGAAAATGGGGCTTTTGCACGTTTCCTCCGAAACTTTGGAACAATATGGAGCTGTCAGTGAGGAAACTGTGATTGAAATGGTAAAAGGTGCGATGAAAGCATTAAAAACAGATTGCGCTGTTGCTACTTCAGGGATAGCAGGCCCTGGAGGTGGTACTCCGGAAAAGCCGGTGGGAACTGTTTGGATAGCTGCTGGTTATAAAAACGAAATTCATACTTACAAGCAAGAAACAAACCGCGGAAGAAGCATGAACATTGAAAGAGCTGGCAATAATGCCCTATTAATGCTCCGTGATTTACTCAAATAAAGAAAAATAGGTGCCTGAAAGTGAATTATTTTAAGAAATTCTTGTTTTATACGGATAAAAGTGCTTACTTTGCGTCCTGTTTGAAATAAGTATAGATATAAAACTATAAAAATAAGATAGAAATGTCGAAGATTTGTCAAATTACCGGAAAGAAAGCCATGATTGGCAACAATGTTTCACACTCAAAGAGAAGAACTAAAAGAACCTTTGATTTGAACTTGTTTAACAAAAAGTTCTATTATGTAGAACAGGATTGTTGGATCAGCCTTAGCCTTTGCGCTAACGGGTTGCGTATTATCAACAAAAAAGGACTGGATGCTGCGCTGACTGAAGCAGTGGCTAAAGGTTATTGTGATTGGAAAAGCATTAAAGTAATCGGCTAAACGTAGAGGAGAAAACTTACAATGGCAAAGAAAGCAAAAGGTAACAGAGTACAAGTGATTCTGGAATGTACAGAACACAAAGACAGTGGAATGCCGGGAACATCTCGTTATATCACAACTAAGAACAGAAAGAATACTACAGAAAGACTTGAGTTGAAAAAATACAACCCAATTCTGAAGAGAGTAACAGTACACAAGGAAATTAAATAATAAAAGTAGTATAACCCATGGCAAAGAAAACAGTAGCAAGTTTGCACGAAGGTTCAAAAGAAGGTCGTGCTTATACCAAGGTTATCAAAATGGTAAAATCTCCGAAAACTGGAGCATACGTTTTTGATGAGCAAATGGTTCCGAACGAAAAAGTACAAGACTTTTTCAAAAAATAATCGAAATAGCATATACGCTATAACTGCAAAATCCTCTCATTGGTAAACAATGAGGGGATTTTTTATTGCTTCTTTTTTTACTTTTCCAATCCTTTGTTATATCTTTGTAGCAAATGTATTATACAAACAAGTGTCAATATGGGATTTTTTAGTTTTTTTTCAAAGGAGAAGAAGGAAACTTTAGATAAAGGATTATCTAAAACCAAAGAGAGCGTATTCAGTAAGATTGCTCGTGCTGTGGCTGGTAAGTCAAAAGTAGACGATGAAGTATTAGATAATCTGGAAGAAGTACTGATCACATCTGACGTAGGTGTAGAAACAACTTTAAATATTATCAAACGCATCGAGAAACGCGCTGCGGCTGATAAGTATGTGAATACTCAAGAACTGAATCTTATATTACGTGACGAAATAGCAGCTTTGCTTACCGAAAACAACTCGGATGATGTAGCTGATTTTGACGTACCCATCACAAGGAAACCTTATGTAATTATGGTTGTGGGAGTGAATGGAGTAGGGAAGACTACAACTATCGGCAAGCTGGCTTATCAATTCAAAAAAGCAGGCAAATCGGTTTATTTGGGAGCAGCCGATACTTTCCGCGCTGCAGCCGTAGAACAGTTAATGATTTGGGGAGAACGGGTAGGGGTTCCTGTTGTTAAACAGAAAATGGGAGCGGACCCTGCATCTGTGGCTTATGACACTCTTAGTTCTGCCGTTGCCAACAACGCAGATGTGGTTATAATCGATACAGCCGGTCGCCTGCATAATAAGGTGGGCTTGATGAACGAGCTGACCAAAATCAAGAATGTGATGAAGAAGGTCGTGCCCGATGCACCGGATGAAGTTTTATTGGTATTGGACGGTTCCACCGGACAAAATGCATTCGAACAAGCCAAACAATTCACCCTGGCAACCGAAGTAACTGCCATGGCTATCACTAAACTTGACGGAACCGCTAAAGGTGGTGTCGTGATTGGTATTTCCGATCAATTCAAGATTCCTGTTAAATATATCGGGTTAGGTGAAGGTATGGAAGACCTGCAAGTATTCCGTAAAAATGAATTCGTTGATTCCTTGTTTGGAGAGAATGCATGAAAAGAAAGAGAATAGATATTATCACTTTAGGATGCTCTAAAAATTTGGTTGACTCCGAACAGTTAATGCGCCAACTGGAAGAAGTCGGATATAGCGTAACCCATGATACTGAAAATCCACAAGGAGAAATTGCAGTAATCAATACGTGTGGCTTTATTGGTGATGCCAAAGAGGAGTCCATAAATATGATTCTGGAGTTTGCTGAAAGAAAGGAAGAAGGGGATTTAAAGAAACTTTTCGTGATGGGTTGTCTTTCCGAACGTTATCTGAAGGAATTGGCTGTTGAGATACCGCAAGTAGATAAATTTTATGGCAAATTCAATTGGAAGGAGCTTTTACAAGATTTAGGAAAGGGCTATCATGATGAGTTATATATCGAACGGACATTGACAACTCCCCAACACTATGCTTACCTGAAAATTTCAGAAGGGTGTGACCGCAAATGTTCTTATTGTGCCATTCCCATTATTACAGGACGCCATATCTCCAAACCGATGGAGGAAATTTTGGACGAAGTACGATACCTGGTATCGCAAGGCGTGAAAGAATTTCAGGTGATCGCACAGGAATTGACTTATTATGGGATCGATCGGTATAAGAAGCAAATGCTTCCGGAACTGATTGAACGTATTTCCGATATCCCTGGCGTGGAATGGATTCGGTTGCATTATGCCTATCCGGCACATTTCCCTACGGATTTATTCCGAGTTATGCGTGAACGCGATAATGTATGTAAATATATGGATATTGCTCTTCAGCATATCAGTGACAATATGTTGCAATTAATGCGTCGGCAAGTGAGCAAAGAGGATACTTACCGACTGATTGAACAATTTCGTAAAGAAGTGCCAGGCATTCACCTGCGAACAACTTTAATGGTAGGGCATCCCGGAGAAACCGAGGAAGACTTCGAAGAGCTTAAAGAGTTTGTGCGCAAAGTACGTTTCGATCGGATGGGAGCTTTCGCATATTCCGAAGAAGAGGGAACTTATGCTGCAGAAACATACAAAGATTCTATTCCACAAGAGGTTAAACAAGCCAGACTTGATGAATTGATGGACATCCAGCAAGGTATCTCGGCAGAATTAAGTGCGGAAAAAATCGGTAAACAGATGAAAATTATCATCGACCGTTTGGAAGGAGATTATTATATTGGACGAACAGAATTTGATTCACCGGAAGTAGATCCGGAAGTGCTGGTTAAGCGTTCAGAGAGAGAACTTAAGATCGGACAGTTTTATCAGGTGGAAGTGACGAATGCAGACGATTTTGATTTATATGCAAAGATTATAAATGACTATGAATAATAAGGAATTTACATCCGAACTAGCGGAAAGATTGGGATACACAATCAAGGATACTTCCGAATTGATAGGTTCTTTGTTGTCCAGCATGACACAAGAATTGGAAGAAGGTAATGTGATTGCAGTTCAAGGATTCGGCTCTTTTGAAGTTAAAAAGAAAGCGGAACGAATTTCAATCAACCCGGCAAGTAAACAACGCATGTTGGTTCCACCCAAATTAGTGCTATCTTATAGACCTAGCAATACATTGAAAGATAAGTTTAAATAAATAATTTCCCGTTATGAATGAAAGACTAACAATTCAAGACCTTACTGACTTATTGGCAGCCAAACATAGCATGACCAAGAAAGACGCCGAAGCGTTTGTTAAAGAGTTTTTTCTCTTGATAGAACAAGCTTTGGAGAACGAAAAGACTGTAAAAATCAAAGGATTGGGAACTTTCAAACTTATTGATGTAGATAGCCGGGAAAGTGTCAATGTCAACACAGGAGAACGTTTCCAGATAAAGGGACATACAAAAGTCTCATTTTCTCCGGATGCCAATCTAAGAGATACAATAAATAAGCCTTTCGCGCACTTTGAGACTGTTGTATTGAATGAAAATACAATTTTGGAAGATACTCCGATAGAAGATACAGAGGAAGAAGAAGCAGGTGAGGAAGCATCAGCACAAACTGTATTGAATGAGATTGGTGAGAATACGCCCCCCCTTGTAACAGAGGAATATGAAAGCACTGATGATGAGCTTTCAGAAAAAAAGTTGATTCAGGAAGAGCAAATAACTGCTCAACCATCTGTGGAAGACTCCATTGAAGAACCTGTTATCGTTGAAAATGTATCTACAGTAGAAGAATCTATTGAGCCATCCTCTCATGTAGAACCTAAAAGGACCAGCACAGAAACTAATATTGAAGAGAAAGTCGAACAGCTGGAAGATGAAGAAGTCCCGGAAGAGGAAGTCGCAATGGTAGAACAACAACCAGCAGCACCTATAATAGAAGAAAAAGAGGAGATCACTGCCGAGAAAATTATAGAACAAGAGCTTATGAAAGCAAATCTGCAACCTGTGGCTCCTATAATACCTCCTGCTAAAAAAGAAACGATAAAACCGGTCAAATCAGAACATGTATCCCAACCGGCTTCTAAAAAAACAGCTCCAGTGAAGGAAAAATCTCCTGTACCTTATTTAATAGCTGTTATTGTAATCGTTTTGTTATTATGTGGAGGGGTTATCCTGTTTATTTATTACCCGGATTTATTTTCTTCTTCATCTGACAAGAATGCGCTGGATATGCCACCTGTGACAACTCAACCCGTTCAACCGGAAACACAACTTTCCGATACAATTGAACAGAAGGATACCATAAAGGAAATAACTCCTGATGTACCTAAAGTTGTTACGCCCACACCACCTGTTGCTCAAAAAGAAGAAACTGTTCCTGCCAAAGCAGAACCCCAGACAGCTCCACAGCAACCCGCTACATCTGCTTATTTGGATTCAGCATCTTATAAAATTACAGGAACCAAAACAAAATATACAATCAAAGAAGGAGAAACTTTAACTAGGGTTTCCTTGCGTTTTTATGGTACAAAAGCAATGTGGCCATACATTGTGAAGCACAATCCGAAGGTTATTAAGAACCCCAATAACGTACCATATGGCACAACAATTGAAATACCGGAACTTACAAAAGAATAAATAGCAATAATCCATTCACCCGATCATACAAATCCTGTATTGATCGGGTGAAATGTTATGGATGTACAAAAGCGTATGAAAGTACCTTAATCTAAAGATTTCGCATTGTTTTTTAATAAAAATTAGTTGCAATCGTTAATTATATGGCGTACTTTTGGAGGCAAAATAAGAAGCCTTACAACACACAGGAAAGGCTTACATAAAATAAAAGGGATTTAAATAATAAAATATTAAGTATTTATGGCTGAATCAATTGATATCCGCGAGCTAAATGAGCGGATTGAAAGACAAAGTGCTTTCGTTACCAATCTTACGACAGGGATGGACCAAATCATTGTTGGTCAGAAACATTTGGTTGAATCACTGCTTATCGGATTACTTTCCGATGGTCACGTTCTTTTGGAAGGTGTGCCTGGTTTGGCGAAAACTTTGGCTATTAAAACACTCGCTTCTCTGATTGATGCGAAGTATAGCCGTATCCAGTTTACGCCGGACTTATTGCCTGCCGACGTTATTGGTACAATGGTTTACAGTCAGAAAGATGAATCTTTTAAAGTGCAGCGAGGACCAATTTTCGCAAACTTTGTATTAGCTGATGAAATCAACCGTGCTCCTGCTAAAGTACAGAGTGCTTTGCTGGAAGCAATGCAGGAACGTCAGGTTACTATTGGTAAAGAAACATTCATATTACCGGAACCTTTCCTTGTACTGGCTACTCAGAACCCTATCGAACAAGAAGGTACTTACCCGCTTCCTGAAGCACAAGTTGACCGTTTTATGCTGAAAGTTGTCATTGATTATCCGAAGCTGGAAGAAGAAAAACTGATTATTCGCCAAAATATCAATGGTGAGAAGTTCAATGTGAAGCCTATTCTCAAAGCGGATGAAATTATTGAAGCACGTAAAGTTGTTCGTCAAGTGTATCTGGATGAGAAGATTGAACGTTATATTGTAGATATTGTATTTGCAACCCGTTTCCCTGAAAAGTATGATCTCAAGGAACTGAAAGATATGATCGGATTCGGAGGTTCACCTCGTGCATCTATCAATCTGGCTTTGGCTGCTCGTACGTATGCATTTATCAAACGTCGCGGTTACGTAATTCCGGAAGATGTACGTGCTGTAGCACATGATGTTCTCCGTCATCGTATTGGATTGACATACGAAGCTGAAGCTAATAATATGACTTCGGACGAAATCATCAGTAAGATTCTGAATAAGGTTGAAGTGCCCTAATTTGTAGTTATAATACAGTCAATAAGTAGTCATTAATATCTATACATGACTACTTAACTACTTACTACTTAACTACTGTATAAATGGAAACAAGTGAAATACTAAAAAAAGTTCGCCAAATTGAAATAAAGACACGAGGATTGTCTAACAATATCTTTGCAGGCCAATATCATTCGGCTTTCAAAGGTAGGGGTATGTTATTTTCGGAAGTCCGTGAGTATCAGTTCGGCGATGATATACGTGACATAGACTGGAATGTGACTGCGCGCTTCAATAAACCTTATGTGAAAGTGTTTGAAGAAGAACGTGAACTGACAGTTATGTTAATGGTCGATGTTTCCGGAAGTTTGGAATTTGGTACGATCAAGCAGTTGAAGAAAGATATGGTGACGGAAATCGCTGCCACGCTTGCTTTCTCTGCTATTCAGAACAATGATAAAATTGGTGTGATTTTCTTTTCAGACCGGATAGAAAAGTTTATTCCTCCCAAGAAAGGACGTAAACATATCTTATATATTATCCGCGAATTGATTGATTTTCAGCCGGAAAGCCGTCGTACAAATATTCGTCTTGCCTTAGAATATTTGACAAACGTGATGAAAAGACGTTGCACCGCATTTATCTTATCAGACTTTATTGATCAGGACAGCTTTAAGAATGCACTGACCATTGCTAACAGAAAACATGATGTAGTAGCATTACAAGTGTACGACAGGAGGGTTAGTGATCTTCCCCCAGTAGGACTGATGCGAATCAAAGATGCGGAAACTGGACATGAACAATGGATCGACACCTCTTCCAAAGCTGTACGCCGGGCACATCGTGACTGGTGGATACAAAAGCAGACTGAACTTAACGATACTTTCACTAAAAGTAACGTGGATGCTGTATCTGTCAGAACCGACCAGGATTACGTAAAGGCATTGTTGAATTTATTTGCCAAACGAAATTAATGGAATCAAAGATGAATAGAAATATTATTCTGATAGCATTATTAGCTCTATTGTCTGTAGGCAAAGCAGCAGCACAGTCTGTCACGGTAGAAGCAAAAATTGATTCATTGCAGATACTGATTGGCGAACAGGCGAAAGTGCAATTGCAAGTAGCCATGGATGCTAAACAGCGTGCTATTTTTCCTGCTTACACCGATACATTGGTAAGAGGTGTGGAAATTATAGAAACTGTCAAACCGGATACTCAATTCCTGAATGATCGCCAACGAATGTTGATTACTCAAGAATACATTATCACTTCTTTTGACTCTGCTCTATATTATCTACCACCAATGCCGGTTACCGTAGATGATAAAGTATATAAATCCAAAGCTCTGGCATTGAAAGTATATTCGATGCCGGTTGATACATTACATCCGGACCAGTTCTTTGGACAGAAACCTGTGATGAAAGCTCCTTTTGCGTGGGAAGACTGGTATGGATTGATTGCTTGTTCATTCCTGGCTTTACCTTTGCTTGGTTTACTGATCTATCTCATTATTCGTATACGTGATAATAAACCTATTATCCGTAAAATAAAAGTTGAACCTAAATTGCCGCCACATCAGGCTGCAATGAAAGAGATAGAACGTATCAAAACAGAGAAGATATGGCAAAAAGGACAATCGAAGGAGTATTATACCGAACTAACGGATACACTTCGCACCTATATTAAGAACCGTTTCGGATTTAACGCATTAGAAATGACCTCTTCTGAAATAATTGACCAGCTATTGGAGTTGAATGATAAAGAGGCTATATCAGACTTGAAGCTTTTGTTCCAGACCGCTGATTTAGTTAAGTTTGCCAAACATGATCCTCAGATGAATGAAAACGATGCTAATTTAATTAATGCCATCGATTTTATCAATGAGACAAAACAACCGGAAGAGGAAAACCAGAAACCGCAACCAACGGAAATCACTATCATTGAGAAACGTTCTTTACGTGTTAAAGCTATGCTGATTTGCGGAATTGCACTGTTATCAGCAGCACTGATTGGTACCTTTATATATATAGGTCTGCAGTTATACAATCTTTTTGTATAAAGAGTGTATAACTTAATACTAAATAGTAAACTGTTAAATCATAAATAAAATGGTTTTTGCCAATATTGAATATCTGTTTTTGCTATTATTGCTTATACCATATATTGTATGGTATATCCTGAAACAAAAGAAAAGTGAAGCAACCCTTCAAATTTCAGATGCTCGGGTATATGCACATACACCTAAAAGTTATAAGAACTATTTGTTGCATGTTCCATTTCTACTGCGCTGCATTGCTTTGGTGTTAGTTATCTTGGTTCTTGCACGCCCGCAAACTACTAACAAGTGGCAGAACAGTGAAATAGAAGGAATTGATATTATGCTGGCTATTGACGTTTCTACCAGTATGCTGGCTGAAGACTTAAAGCCAAACAGACTTGAAGCTGCCAAAGATGTAGCTGCTGAATTTATCAACGGACGCCCCAATGATAATATCGGTATTACATTATTTGCAGGAGAAACTTTCACTCAATGTCCGTTGACTGTAGATCATGCCGTATTGTTGGATATGATA
Organism: Bacteroides sp. D22; assembly: GCF_000163675.1. Classification (NCBI taxonomy): domain Bacteria; kingdom Pseudomonadati; phylum Bacteroidota; class Bacteroidia; order Bacteroidales; family Bacteroidaceae; genus Bacteroides; species Bacteroides sp. D22. Next base: position 35,482 of record NZ_GG774829.1, read on the forward strand.
CATAATATTAAATGCGGCCTTATCACTGACGGTACTGCGGTTGGTATGGGTATTGCTAATGCTGTGACTCGCTTAAAAGATAGCAAAGCGAAATCTAAAGTTATTATCTTATTGACGGATGGTACTAATAATAAGGGAGATATTTCTCCAATGACAGCAGCAGAAATAGCTAAAAGTTTTGGTATTCGTGTATATACTATCGGGGTAGGTACTAATGGAATGGCCCCTTATCCTTATCCGGTGGGGAATACTGTACAATATGTAAGTATGCCGGTGGAAATTGATGAAAAGACATTGACAGAGATTGCCGGAACAACGGATGGTAACTATTTCCGGGCTACGAGCAACTCGAAACTAAAAGAAGTATATGAAGAAATTGATAAACTGGAAAAGACGAAACTGAACGTAAAAGAGTACAGTAAACGAGACGAAGAGTATCACTGGTTTGCCCTAGCTGCTTTCCTCTGTGTTTTGTTGGAAGTACTATTACGCAATTCGGTACTCAAAAAAATTCCATAAGAATGTTTGTCAATCGTTATTTGTCAATCATAAAATAGTAAGAAGATGTTTCGATTTGGAGAACCTACATATTTATACTTATTGCTGCTATTACCTTTTTTAGCAGCTTTCTACTTGTATTCCAACTACAAGAGAAGAAAGAATATCCGACGCTTCGGGGACCCGACTTTATTGGCTCAATTAATGCCTGATGTATCCAAATATCGTCCGGATGTAAAATTCTGGATTATTTTTGTTGCTATTGGCTTGTTCTCCGTATTATTAGCACGCCCCCAATTCGGTTCTAAGCTGGAAACGGTTAAGCGTAAAGGAGTAGAGGTAATTATAGCTTTGGATATTTCAAACTCTATGTTAGCTCAAGATGTACAACCTAGCCGTCTGGAAAAAGCAAAAAGACTAATTTCCAGATTAGTGGATGAACTTGACAATGATAAGGTAGGTATGATTGTATTTGCAGGTGACGCTTTTACTCAGCTACCAATTACAAGTGACTATATTTCCGCTAAGATGTTTTTAGAGTCCATCAATCCTTCGTTGATTTCTAAACAGGGTACAGCTATCGGGGAAGCAATCAATTTAGCAGCTCGTAGTTTCACTCCACAAGAAGGGGTAGGACGTGCTATTATTGTTATTACTGACGGTGAAAATCATGAGGGTGGTGCAGTGGAAGCCGCAAAAGCCGCTGCAGAAAAAGGTATTCAAGTAAGTGTATTGGGAGTAGGTATGCCTGATGGTGCCCCCATTCCGGTAGAAGGTACGAATGATTATCGTCGCGACCGGGAAGGTAATGTGATTGTTACCCGTTTGAATGAAGCTATGTGCCAGGGAATTGCTAAGGAAGGAAAAGGTATATATGTACGAGTAGACAACTCTAATTCAGCCCAAAGAGCTATTAATCAAGAAGTGAACAAAATGGCGAAGTCTGATGTAGAGTCGAAAGTATATACAGAGTTTAACGAACAATTCCAAGCTATTGCATGGGTTATTCTACTATTGTTATTGGCAGAAATCTTAATTTTGGACCGCAAAAATCCTTTATTTAAGAACATTCACCTGTTTTCTAATAAGAAATAGTTATACGTATGTTAAAAAGTAAATATATTCTATTCGCTGTATTTCTGCTAGCGACAGTCGGTGTCTCGGCTCAGAAAGCAGAACGCGACTATATCCGTAAGGGAAACCGCCTGTTTAATGATAGTGTATTTGTTGACGCAGAGGTAAACTACCGGAAAGCTCTGGAAGCAAATCCCAAGTCTACAGTATCTATGTACAATTTGGGAAATACTCTTTCGCAACAGCAAAAGTTTCAGGATGCCATGGAACAATACGTATCGGCCAGCAAAATTGAAAAGGATAAAATGAAGCTCGCCCATATCTACCACAATATGGGAGTACTTTTCCAAGCTGGTAAAGATTATGCAAAGGCTGTGGACGCCTATAAAATGTCACTGCGTAATAATCCTGCCGATCATGAAACCCGGTACAATTTGGCTCTTGCACAGAAAATGTTGAAAGATCAACAAAATCAGCAGAATCAAGACCAAAATCAGGATCAGAATAAAGATCAACAAAAGCAAGATCAAAAACAAGATCAGAATAAAGACAAGCAGAAAGATCAGAAACAAGATGAAAAGAAAGATCAGCAGCAACCACCGAAGTCAGAAAAAAAACAAGATAACCAGATGTCAAAGGAGAATGCTGAACAATTGCTGAATTCTGTAATGCAGGATGAAAAAGATGTGCAAGACAAAGTGAAAAAGCAACAAAAAGTTATGCAAGGTGGTCGCTTAGAAAAAGATTGGTAATATAAAGTTGATGATATAAATTTCATAAGCAATGAAAAAACTGATTATTATATTGATGGCATTGATAGCATATAGCACTCAGATGCTTGCTGATAAAGTGGCTTTTACTGCTTCTGCTCCTGACGCAGTGGTAGTAGGCGACCAGTTCAGGCTGTCGTATACTGTTACTACACAAAAAGTGAAAGATTTCCGGGCACCATCAATCAAAGGTTTTGATGTGTTGATGGGGCCAAGCCGTTCACAACAAAGTAATACTCAAATAGTAAATGGTAATGTTACGTCTACTAGTAGTATTACATTCACATATATATTAATGGCGAATAATGCCGGAGAATATACAATACCTGGAGCTTCAATTGTTGCTGATGGCGATCAAATGGTATCAAATTCAGTAAGGATTAAAGTATTGCCACAAGATCAAGGTGATAGCAATAGTAGCAGTAGCTCTTCTACACATTCCTCATCTGGTACAGGGGTCTCTAACCAAGACTTGTTTATTACAGCAAGTGCCAGTAAAACGAATGTGTACGAACAGGAAGCATTTGTCCTGACCTATAAAATATACACCAGAGAATCCAATTTACAACTGAATAATGCAAAGTTACCCGACTTTAAAGGCTTCCATTCTCAAGAAATCGAAATGACTACAAATGCGAGATGGACTCCGGAACATTATCAGGGACGTAATTACTATACGACAGTTTATCGTCAGTTCGTTCTCTTCCCGCAACAATCAGGAAAACTATATATTGATCCTGCTCAATTCCAGATGACAGTCGGTAAGCCTGTACAATCTGATGATCCTTTTGATGCTTTCTTCAATGGAGGAAGTAATGTCATTGAAATAAAAAAATCAATTTCCACCCCTAAAATAGCAATAAATGTAAATCCGCTTCCTGCAGGTAAACCGGCAGATTTCTCCGGTGGAGTGGGAGAGTTCAATATTTCTTCATCTATCAACAACAAGGAACTGAAAACCAATGATGCTATTACTATTAAATTAGTAATATCCGGTACAGGTAACCTGAAATTAATTTCTAATCCGGAAATTAAATTCCCAGATGATTTTGAAGTATACGATCCCAAAGTAGACAATCAAGTCAGATTAACCCGGGAAGGACTTACAGGTAATAAGGTTATCGAATATTTAGCAATTCCGAGACATGCTGGAACATATAAGATTCCAGGAGTATCTTTTAGTTATTTTGATATTCGCTCCAAATCTTATAAAACGCTGAAAACAGAAGAATATGTAATAAACGTTGAGAAAGGTGCGGGTAATGCAGATCAAGTAATTGCTAATTTCACTAATAAAGAGGATTTGAAAGTATTAGGTGAGGACATCCGTTACATCAAACAAAACGAAGTTACTCTCCAGCCTAAAGGAAGTTTCTTCTATGGTTCAATGACATATTGGCTATTCTATATCATTCCGGCTCTTGCCTTTATTATTTTCTTTATTATTTATCGTAAGCAAGCTGCTGAAAATGCGAACGTAGCTAAAATGCGTACGAAGAAAGCCAATAAAGTAGCAACAAAACGTATGAAGTTAGCTGGAAAATTACTCTCAGAAAATAAGAAAGATGCTTTCTATGATGAAGTTTTAAAGGCACTGTGGGGATATATAAGTGACAAACTGAATATTCCGGTATCTCGTTTATCTAAAGATAATATTGAAGAGAAGCTAAGAAATCATGGAGTAAATGAGGAACTAATCAAAGAATTCCTGAATGCATTGAATGACTGTGAATTTGCCCGGTTTGCTCCAGGTGATGAAAATCAAGCCATGGATAAAGTTTATTCTTCTTCAATAGAAGTAATAAGCAAAATGGAGAATTCGATAAAACATTAACCCAGAAGAGATTGTGTCATGAAAAAGATATTATTTTTTATATTATTATCAATGTCACTTACTTGTTTTGCACAAGATTCGTTAAACATTGATTCTAAACAAACCAATGGAGCTGATTCTATCCACGCTTCACACACCACATTTTCCAGTAACACACTGGAAGATGCCACAAAAGCTGAAGGCGATTCCGCATATATAAAAGAAGATTATGCAGCAGCTATTCAAATATATGAAGCATTATTAAAAAATGGAGAAGCTGCTGACGTTTATTACAATCTGGGAAATAGTTATTATAAAATAGGAGAGATAGCGAAAGCTGTTTTAAATTATGAGCGTGCCTTGTTATTGCAACCTGGAAATGGCGATATACGTGCTAATCTTGAAGTGGCACGCGCAAAGACAATAGACAAAGTTGAGCCTGTTCCTGAAGTGTTCTTTGTTTCATGGATCAAATCTCTGACAAATAGCATGAGTGTAGATGCATGGGCCACATGGGGTATTGTATCCTTTATTCTATTGATTATAGCTCTTTACTTTTTTATATTCTCTAAACAGATTGTGTTAAAGAAAGTAGGCTTCATATTAGGAATTGTTTTTCTGATTGTCACCATTTGCTCTAATCTTTTTGCTTCACAACAAAAAGAACATTTAGTCAATCGAAATGAAGCTATAGTAATGAACCCAAGTGTAACAGTTCGAAGTACTCCAAGCGAGAGTGGTACCAGTTTGTTTATTCTGCATGAAGGGAGAAAAGTAAACGTCAAGGACAACTCTATGAAAGAATGGAAAGAAATTCGGTTGGAAGATGGAAAAGTAGGATGGGTACCAGCTTCCGCTATTGAAGTAATATAAAGGTCATTAATAGATTTTATAAATTCAAGAAAAAAAGATAAGCAAATAATTTGTTTTATCTTTTTTTTTGCTTAAGTTTATAGCGTGATAAAAAAATCACATAGTATTAACCATTAAATTTATGAGACATGAGAACAATAACGTTTAATGAACTTCGTAAAATTAAAGATTCATTGCCTAGCGGTAGCATGCATAGAATAGCAGACGAACTTGGTTTGCACGTAGATACAGTGCGAAACTTTTTCGGAGGACACAATTTCAAGGAGGGAAAAAGTGTCGGAATACATCTTGAGCCCGGTCCAGATGGTGGGCTTGTAATGTTGGATGATACGACCGTTCTTGATCGGGCTTTAAAAATCCTAGATGAATTGAATATGAGTATGCAAAAAGAACAGGCTACCGAATCTGTGCAAGTTTAAAATATAACAAACTGAATCCCAATTGAATCAAACAATTGGGATTTCTTATTTGTTTTCACCTTATAAAATGTGCATTTATGGAAGACAAATTAGTAACCCTAGCCATTCTGACATACACCAAAGCGCAGATCTTAAAGAATGTCTTGGAAAATGAAGGTATAGAAACATACATTCACAACGTAAATCAAATACAACCGGTTGTTTCTTCGGGGGTGCGTTTACGCATAAAGGAAAGCGATCTGCCACGTGCTTTGAAAATAACAGAAAGTTCTACATGGCTGTCTGAAAGTATAGTGGGAGAGAAGGAGCCCAAAACAGAAAATAAGTCAAATAAGATTTTAATTCCCGTCGACTTCTCTAATTATTCGATGAAAGCGTGTGAATTTGCATTTAACCTAGCAAAAACAGAAAATGCTGAAGTCATTTTGTTGCACGTCTATTTTACGCCTATATATGCTTCATCATTACCATATGGAGATGTTTTCAATTACCAAATTGGAGATGAAGAATCCGTAAAAACGATTATTCAGAAAGTTCATTCTGACCTCAATGCCTTATCAGAAAAGATAAAAGAAAAAGTCACATCGGGTGATTTTCCCAATATTAAATATAGCTGTATCTTACGTGAAGGTATTCCAGAAGAAGAAATCTTAAGATATGCTAAGGAACAGCGTCCTATGGTTATCATCATGGGGACTCGGGGAAAGAATCAGAAAGATATCGATTTGATTGGCAGTGTAACTGCTGAAGTTATTGATAGAAGCCGCACAGCTGTACTGGCCATTCCCGAAAACACACCATTTAAACAGTTTAGTGAAGTAAAACGGATCGCCTTTATTACCAATTTTGATCAAAGAGATTTAATTGCTTTCGAAGCATTCTTTAATACTTGGAAATCATTCCATTTTTCTGTATCTTTAATACATCTTACTGATTCCAAAGATACCTGGAATGAAATAAAACTAGCAGGCATAAAAGAATATTTTCACAAGCAATATCCAGGGCTTGAAATTCATTATGATGTAATAATGAACGATAATTTGTTAAAAGGACTTGATCAGTATATCAAAGATAATCAAATAGATATAATCACTTTGACTTCTTACAAAAGGAATATATTTGCTCGGTTATTTAATCCAAGTATTGCTAGAAAAATGATTTTTCATTCTGATACACCATTACTTGTTATTAACAGCTGATCAGATCAAGCAAAAAATGGGCATTTATGATTGGTGAATAATCAATATTATGTTTAATTAAAAAGGGGCAATATAATAACATTGCTCTTTTTTAATTTACATCAATTAAAAAATGCATATTCCCTCAAATGTATTTTTTGATTATCTGGATTATAAAAAAAGAAGGTTACTATTTCTAGCAACCTTCCTCCCTTTTTCAAGACTTATAATTTTCCTGAAAACGATTACTTCATAAGCTTATCAATTTCTTCAAATTCAGGTCCCATATTCAAGTTATAGTAAACTCTATAAAGACCTTGTAACCATAAATCTTGTTGATCAGGTTTCAAAGCTCTAGCTTTTTCATAGAATGGTTTAGCTTCTTCGTAGAATTTCTTAACTACAGCCTGTGCTTCAGCATATTTAGGATCATTGATATCTGTTGTTGCTTTATCAGCATAATCCTGTGCTTTCATCAAATATACCAAACCCACATTTGAGTATGCTTCTGCATATTCCGGATCAGCCGCAATAGCTTTCTTGTAGTATTCAATTGCATTATCATATTCTTTCATATTATGATAAAGATATGCTTTTACATACAAATACAACTTATTATTCGGATCATTAGATAACATTCTATCAGCAAACTCCATAGCTTTTGAGGCTTGATTAGAGCTATTATAATAATCAACCAAATTAGCAAAGAAATAATCATTTCCAGGGAACTTTAGGATACCCTCTTCCAAAGATTTAATCCAAGCAACAGTATCACCTTTAGCTTTATAAGCATCAGCCATCAATTGCATTGCAAATTTACCTCCGTCCTTATCAGATAAAGCCATTGGGGCATACTTAATAATTGCATCTTTATCACCTACCCTATCAGCAGCCAATGTAGCATAATATGCAATTTGTGGGATAAGAGTATCATTCTTAGCCAATTCTTTATCAGCTAACATTGGGTAAGAAGCTGATTCAACATATGTTGCAAAGAATTTCAAGGCTTCTTTATTCTTATCCAAGTTAAAATACTGAATACCACCATTAATCAAATTAGGACGTTCAGCCAACATACTTGAAGCATTTGCTTTCCGGTATTTGTTTTTAACTTTCCCCTTTTCATTAGGTATTTCCGCTAATTCATCACACTTAGTATAGTACTCATACATTTTCAGAATGCTATTATACACTTTCAATGTATCATACGGTTTTTTCAAAAAAGCATTTTTCATTTGCTCTTCGTTGATACGTCTCTGAATAAATCCAGCAACGTCCCATGTGTCAGCAAGATCCTTCGTTTCAGGATTCTTCATAGCTTCTTTAATAAGCTGCTCAGCCTGCTTAAAATTAGGTTTTACGTCATTAGCCATACTCTTTGCTTCTTTCACATTTTTCATCTGTGCGAATGAGAAGCTAACAGCCATCAATAAAACCATCGAAAATAATACTCTTTTCATGATTGTTGTTTGATTAATTATTAATATTATGTCTATTCCTCGATTTCGTTGTTGCTTTCGTTTTCATTTACGTCTGCTGCATCATCAATATCAGGAGCATCAGCATTTGGATCACTCACAATTGTTCCTTCTGCTTCTTCTGCCGGAATTTCATCTTCAAGACTTTCTGTCATAACCTTACATACCGAACCAATCTGGTCGTTACGTTTTTCTAGATTTATCAGACGGACACCTTGAGTAGCACGACCCATAATACGAACATCAGCCACTTTCAAACGAATAGTGATACCAGACTTATTGATAATCATCAAGTCATTTTCATCGGTTACTGACTTGATTGTTACCAACTTACCTGTTTTTTCGGTAATATTCATGGTCTTCACACCCTTACCGCCACGGTTTGTCTTACGATAGTCTTCTATTTCAGAACGTTTACCATATCCTTGTTCGGAAACTACCATTACAGATTCTGTCTCCAAATCTTTGATACAAATCATTCCTACTACTTCATCCTGACCATCATTATCCAACGTAATGCCACGTACACCTGTTGCTGTACGTCCCATTACACGAACTGCTGCTTCATGGAAACGAATTGCACGTCCATTACGATTGGCAATGATGATTTCATTGTTTCCATTCGTCATACGAACTTCAATTACGCTATCATCTTCGCGGATAGTTATAGCATTTACACCATTCTGACGAGGACGAGAATACTGTTCAAGTAATGTCTTCTTTATTACACCTTTCTTAGTACAGAACAATACATAATGGCTATTAATAAACTCAGAATCTTCCAAACTCTTCACACGCAAGTATGCAGTTACATTATCGTCCGAGTCAATATTCAACAAATTCTGAATAGCACGTCCCTTAGAATTCTTCGTTCCCTCAGGTATTTCATATACTTTCAGCCAATAGCACTTGCCTTTTTGTGTAAAGAACATCATCGTATTGTGCATGGTAGCAGGATAAATATGTTCTACAAAGTCTTCATCACGGGTCTCCGTACCTTTCGAACCTACACCACCACGATTTTGTGCACGGAATTCAGTCAACGGAGTACGTTTGATATAACCCATATGAGAAATTGTAATAATCATCTGATCATCTGCATAGAAGTCTTCCGGATTGAACTCTTCTGAAGAATAAACGATTTCAGAACGACGTTCATCTCCATATTTCGTTTTAACTTCCAACAATTCATCTTTCATTACCTGACGGCATACTTCATCATCAGCCAAAATACTTTCCAAATAAGCTATCTGCTTCATTATTTCTTCGTATTCCGCATGAAGCTGATCCTGCATCAGACCTGTCAATTGACGCAAACGCATTTCTACTATTGCGCGAGACTGAATTTCTGTCAGGTTGAATCGCTCAATCAAGCCTGCTATAGCGTCATTAGGAGTTTTTGCTGCACGAATGATACGAATTACTTCATCAATATTATCCGAAGCGATAATCAAACCTTCAAGAATGTGCGCGCGTTCTTTCGCTTTACGAAGATCGAACTGAGTACGACGAATAACAACTTCGTGTCTATGTTCGATGAAATATTTAATTAAATCTCTCAGATTCAACGTTTTTGGACGTCCATGAACCAAAGCAACATTATTTACGCCAAAAGATGTCTGCAAAGCTGTCATTTTATAGAGTTTGTTCAACACTACACTTGCATTTGCATCACGTTTGATGTCAATAACAATGCGCATACCGTCACGGTCAGACTCATCGTTGGCATTTGAGATACCTTCTATTTTCTTATCATTTACAAGATCAGCTATATACTTAATCAACTCGGCCTTATTTACATTATAAGGGATCTCGGTTATTACGATCTTATCATGTGTCTGTCCGCTTTCGATTTCGGCTTTCGCACGCATAATTACACGTCCTCGTCCAGTCAAATATGCCTCGCGTACACCACTCACACCATATATAAACCCACCAGTAGGAAAATCTGGTGCTTTGACAAATTCCATCAGTTCCTCTACTGTAATTTCCGGATTATCAATATATGCTTCACATGCTTCAATTACTTCCGAAAGATTATGAGGAGGCATATTGGTAGCCATACCTACAGCGATACCGGATGCTCCGTTCACCAGAAGATTTGGGATGCGTGTCGGCATAACTTTAGGTTCTACCAGCGTATTATCAAAGTTAGGCTCAAAATCGACGGTTTCCTTATACAGGTCATCCATCATTGCTTCACCCAACTTATTAAGACGAGCTTCTGTATAACGCATAGCAGCAGGGCTATCACCGTCTACAGAACCAAAGTTCCCCTGTCCATCTACCAAAGGATAACGCATTGCCCATTCCTGAGCCATACGCACCATTGCAAAATAAACAGAAGAATCTCCATGAGGATGGTACTTACCGAGTACCTCACCCACGATTCTGGCTGATTTCTTATAAGGTTTGTCTGAAGTATTGCCCAATTCCATCATTCCGTATAAAATTCTACGGTGAACAGGCTTAAATCCATCTCTAACATCCGGAAGGGCACGTGAAACGATGACCGACATGGAGTAGTCAATGTACGATGACTTCATTTCCTCCTCGATGTTAATCTTTATAATTCTGTCTTGTTCAAGCATTTAAAATGATTATTAATTATACATTCTACGGTTTGTGAAAAACCACGCTAAAGTACTACTTTTCCCCGATATACGAAAGTTTTTAGAAAGAAAGTTTTAGCATGACCGGGACGACAATTCATTAAACTTTAAAATTCGAAAATAAAAAGATAAAAACGATAAATATAATATGGAAAGATAGATAACATTGGTAAAAAAGAGCTGGATATTTGTTATACCTTATATATATAATGCAAATACACCGTTTTTATGGCACGCCATTTGTAGATATAAGAAATAAAGCAAATATTGCAATACAAACTTGATTAATGCGTATATTTGCCAGTGAATAACCCTTAGAAGAAAAGGAAAAGTATGAATAATCAATTCTCACAAAGAGTTTCCGACATTATCGTCTATAGTAAGGAAGAAGCGAATCGGTTGAGAAGTAGGTATATAGGCCCTGAGCACCTGCTTCTGGGAATCCTTCGTGACGGTGAAGGAAAAGCTATCGAGATATTGTCTAAACTCAACACCAATCTAGCTGCAATAAAGCAACAGATTGAAGCTCAACTGAAGGCAGAAGCTGATGATATGTTATTGCCTGATGCAGAGGTACCGTTATCTAATGATGCGGCAAAGATATTAAAAATGTGTATTTTAGAAGCTCGTGGAATGAAAAGTAACATCGCTGATACAGAACATGTATTATTGGCTATTTTAAGAGAAAAAAACAATATGGCAGCTTCCGTACTTGAAGCAAACGATATAAATTATGTGAAAGTACTGGAGCAAGCTACATTGCAGCCAGATATAAACTCTGGTATGGGCTTTACGGAAGACGATGATGATGACGAAGAAATGTCCTCTCCCCGTTCCGGCAGAGGTGGTTCGGACGAACGCCAACAAGCACAAACCGCTTCAAAGAAGCCGTCTAATGACACACCGGTACTTGACAATTTCGGTACTGACATGACAAAAGCGGCAGAAGAAGGACGCCTGGATCCCGTTGTCGGCAGAGAGAGAGAAATCGAACGTTTAGCGCAGATCTTAAGCCGCCGCAAAAAGAACAATCCGATTTTGATTGGTGAGCCTGGTGTAGGAAAATCAGCGATTGTTGAAGGTCTTGCATTAAGAATCATTCAGAAAAAGGTTTCGCGGATTCTGTTTGATAAACGAGTGGTTGCTCTTGATATGACTGCTGTTGTAGCAGGAACCAAATATCGTGGACAATTTGAAGAACGTATTCGTTCCATTCTCAATGAATTACAGAAAAATCCGAATGTAATATTATTCATTGATGAAATCCACACGATTGTAGGCGCAGGCTCTGCGGCAGGTTCTATGGATGCTGCCAATATGCTAAAACCGGCATTGGCAAGAGGAGAAATACAATGTATCGGTGCTACCACTCTTGATGAATATCGTAAGAACATTGAGAAAGATGGCGCTTTGGAACGTCGTTTCCAAAAAGTAATAGTAGAACCGACTACCGCTGCCGAAACTTTGCAGATTTTGCGTAATATCAAGGATAAATATGAAGATCACCACAATGTGTATTATACGGATGAAGCATTGGAAGCATGTGTCAAGCTGACAGACCGCTATATCACAGATCGTAATTTCCCTGATAAAGCTATTGACGCTTTAGACGAAGCCGGTTCACGTGTACATCTTACCAATGTCAATGTGCCCAAAGAGATAGAAGAACAAGAAAAACTGATCGAAGAAGCCAAAAGCAAGAAAAACGAAGCTGTGAAATCGCAGAATTTCGAACTTGCAGCCAGCTTCCGTGATAAAGAAAAAGAGCTTTCTGTCCAATTGGATGAGATGAAAAAAGAATGGGAAGCCAATCTGAAAGAAAACAGGCAAACTGTTGATGCAGAAGAAATTGCCAATGTCATCTCAATGATGTCAGGCATTCCGGTACAACGGATGGCACAGGCTGAAGGTGTCAAGCTCGCAGGTATGAAAGAAGATTTGCAGGCTAAAGTCATCGCACAAGATACAGCAATAGAAAAACTGGTTAAAGCTATTTTGCGAAGCCGTGTAGGGCTAAAAGATCCTAATAAGCCAATTGGCACATTTATGTTCTTAGGCCCGACAGGAGTTGGTAAAACTCACTTAGCAAAAGAGTTAGCCAAATATATGTTTGGTTCTGCTGATGCACTGATTCGTATAGATATGAGTGAATATATGGAAAAGTTCACTGTTTCACGCCTGGTTGGAGCACCTCCGGGATACGTAGGATATGAAGAAGGTGGTCAGCTGACAGAAAAAGTGCGCCGTAAACCATACTCGATTGTATTGCTTGATGAGATAGAAAAAGCACATCCGGATGTGTTCAACATCTTGCTTCAGGTTATGGATGAAGGTCGTCTGACTGACAGTTATGGCAGAATGGTAGATTTCAAAAATACTGTTATTATCATGACTTCCAATATAGGAACCCGTCAGCTGAAAGAATTTGGACGTGGCGTTGGTTTTGCGACACAAAGCCGCCTGGATGATAAGGAATTCTCGCGAAGCGTAATACAAAAAGCTCTAAACAAATCATTCGCGCCCGAATTCATCAATCGTGTAGATGAGATAATCACGTTTGACCAGCTTTCTCTGGAAGCAATAACAAAGATTATAGACATAGAGCTGAAAGGATTGTATGATAGAATAGAATCTATTGGTTACAAGCTTGTTATTGAAGATAAGGCGAAAGAATTTATCGCCGGCAAAGGATATGACGTACAATATGGCGCCCGTCCTTTGAAGCGAGCAATTCAAACTTATCTGGAGGATGGCTTATCCGAGCTCATCATTTCCTCCTCTTTGAAGGAGGGAGATACTATTCAGGTATCTCTCAATGAAGAAAAAGGTGAATTGGAGATGAAAGTTGTCACTCCGGAATAATATTATTTCCTGAATAAGAAAATAAAATAATATGCCATAATGTCAGACCTTCGGGTCTGGCATTTTTTTTGTCTCTATCTGAACAAACATCAATTAAAATTAATCAATAGATAAACTAAAAAATATACGTATTATGCAAAAAGGTAATATTGGGGTTACAACAGAGAACATTTTCCCTATCATTAAAAAGTTTTTGTACAGTGACCATGAGATTTTTCTGCGCGAGTTAGTATCCAATGCAGTAGACGCCACTCAAAAGCTGAATACGCTTGCTTCTATTGGCGAATTTAAGGGTGAACTGGGTGATTTAACCGTTCACGTTGAATTGGGCAAAGATACCATTACTATTTCTGACCGTGGTATCGGTTTGACTGCAGAGGAAATTGAAAAGTACATCAATCAAATAGCTTTTTCAGGAGCTAACGACTTCCTGGAGAAATACAAGAATGACGCAAATGCCATTATCGGACATTTCGGACTTGGCTTCTACTCTGCTTTTATGGTTGCAAAGAAAGTGGAAATTATCACTAAATCATACAGAGACGGTGCACAAGCCGTAAAATGGACTTGTGATGGCAGCCCTGAATTCACTATTGAAGAAATAGAAAAAGCCGATCGTGGATCAGACATCATCTTATACATTGATGATGACTGCAAAGAATTTCTCGAAGAAGCACGTATTTCCGAGCTTCTGAAGAAATATTGCAGCTTCCTTCCTGTTCCCATTGCATTTGGGAAAAAGAAAGAATGGAAAGACGGCAAACAAGTAGAAACAGCCGAAGATAATATAATCAATGATACCACTCCTTTGTGGACACGTAAACCTAGCGAACTTTCGGATGAAGATTACAAATCATTCTATAGTAAGCTATATCCAATGTCTGATGAACCACTATTCTGGATTCACCTGAATGTTGATTATCCATTCCATTTGACCGGTATCCTCTATTTCCCGAAGGTAAAGAGCAATATTGAATTAAATAAGAATAAGATTCAGTTATATTGCAACCAGGTATATGTTACAGACTCGGTTGAAGGTATTGTGCCGGACTTCCTGACTTTGTTACATGGCGTAATCGATTCTCCGGATATTCCGTTGAACGTTTCCCGTTCGTATTTGCAAAGCGACTCGAACGTGAAGAAGATTTCAACTTATATCACAAAGAAGGTTTCCGACCGTTTGCAGTCTATATTCAAGAATGACCGCAAGCAGTTTGAAGAAAAGTGGAATGATTTAAAAATATTTATCAATTATGGAATGCTCACACAAGAGGATTTCTATGATAAAGCGCAAAAATTTGCCCTTTTCACCGATACAAATGACAATCATTATACATTTGAAGAGTATCAGACCCTTATTAAAGATAATCAGACAGATAAAGATGGAAACCTAATCTATCTGTATGCAAATAACAAGGATGAGCAATATAGTTATATTGAAGCTGCCACCAACAAAGGATACAATGTTCTGCTCATGGATGGCCAGTTGGATGTAGCTATGGTGAGCATGCTGGAACAAAAACTTGAAAAATCCCGTTTCACTCGTGTAGACAGCGATGTCGTTGACAATCTTATTGTAAAAGAAGATAAGAAAGGTGAAACGTTGGAAGCCAATAAACAGGATGCAATCACAACAGCCTTCAAGAGTCAATTGCCTAAAATGGATAAAGTTGAATTCAATGTCATGACACAGGCATTAGGAGAAAATTCAGCTCCAGTCATGATTACTCAAAGCGAATATATGCGTCGTATGAAGGAAATGGCGAATATTCAGGCCGGAATGAGTTTCTATGGTGAAATGCCTGATATGTTTAATCTAATTCTGAATTCAGACCATAAGTTGATAAAACAGGTATTGAATGAAGAAGAAAGCGCTTGCCAGGCAGAAGTAGCTCCGATACTTTCTGAAATGGACAATGTCAACAAACAACGCAATGAGTTGAAAGACAAGCAAAAGGATAAAAAAGAAGAAGAAATCCCCACATCAGAAAAAGATGAACTAAACAATCTGGATAAGAAGTGGGATGATCTGAAAAGTAAGAAAGAAGCTATCTTTATCGGCTGCGCAAGCAATAATAAAGTTATCCGCCAGCTGATCGATTTGGCCTTATTGCAAAACAATATGCTAAGAGGTGAAGCTTTGAATAACTTCGTAAAACGTAGCATAGAATTGATTTAATATCGCCCCTTTAAACATTACACATACTTCAAGCAAGAGCATTCAACGTTAAATACACGTTGTAATGCTCTTTTTCAATTTAAAACGATCGGTAAAATATCGATTAATTGAAAAGTATTGTATATATTTGAACACTTAATAGACAAAAAATTCAATTGTTTGATTTGGGTTATGAGAAAGATTTTTTTAGTGTTAATTACTTTATGGCTGATTATTCCGGCTATCCATGCCCAAAAAGTAGGACTTGTATTAAGCGGTGGTGGCGCCAAAGGGATGACACACATCGGTATCATTCGCGCTTTGGAAGAAAACAGCATTCCTATTGATTACATTGCAGGCACTTCTATGGGAGCCATTATCGGTTCTTTATATGCCATGGGATACTCTCCTGACGACATGGTAGAACTTCTCAAGTCGGAAGACTTTAAACGATGGTATTCCGGAGAAGTGGAAGAGAAATATGTATATCACTTCAAAAAGAATCTTCCCACTCCCGAATTCTTCAATATTCGTTTTTCATTCAAGGATTCATTGAAAAGTTTGAAACCTCAATTCCTGCCTACCAGTGTTGTCAATCCGATTCAGATGAATCTCGTTTTTGTAGACCTATATGCACGTGCCACAGCCGCTTGTAAGGGAGATTTTGATAAACTTTTTGTTCCTTTCCGTTGCATTGCGTCCGATGTATACAACAAGAAACAATTAGTCATGAAGGAAGGAGATTTAGGAGATGCCGTCAGAGCTTCCATGAGTTTCCCATTCATGTTTAAGCCTATTGAAATAGACAATGTATTAGCCTATGACGGAGGTATTTATAATAACTTCCCTACAGATGTCATGAGAGATGATTTTCATCCGGATGTCATCATAGGAAGCGTCGTGTCAACCAATCCCACTAAACCCAAAGAAAATGATCTCATGAGTCAAATTGAGAATATGGTGATGCAGAAAACCGACTATTCCATTCCGGACTCCATGGGGATTTTAATGACGTTCAAATATGACAATGTTAATCTAATGGATTTTCAACGCATTGACGAATTACACGATATAGGATATAATCGAACCATCAGCATGATGGATTCAATCAAAAGTCGTATTCATCGGCGTGTAAATCTGGACAATATACGTTTAAGAAGAATGGTATACCGGAGTAATTTTCCGGAGCTACGCTTTAAAAATATCATCATCGACGGAGCTAATCCACAACAACAAGTATATATTAAAAGAGAATTTCATAAATCAGATACCAAAGAATTCACTTATGAGGATTTAAAACAAGGTTATTTCCGATTGTTATCTGATAAAATGATTTCCGAAATTATACCGCATGCAATTTATAATCCGGAAGACGACACCTACGATCTACATTTAAAGGTGAAATTAGAAAATAATTTTGCTGTGCGGTTGGGAGGAAATATATCCACTTCCAATTCCAATCAGATCTATCTGGGGCTTAGCTATCAGGATTTAAACTACTATGCCAAAGAGTTTATCCTTGACGGGCAACTCGGAAAAGTATATAATAACGTGCAGTTTATGGCAAAAATTGACTTTGCCACTGCCATTCCTACCTCATACCGTCTTATAGGTTCAATCAGTACTTTCGACTATTTCAAGAAAGACAAACTTTTTTCGCGAAATAACAAACCTGCCTTCAATCAGAAAGACGAACGTTTCTTAAAATTGCAGGTCGGCTTACCTTTCCTTTCGAGCAAGCGAGCAGAGTTTGGGGTCGGAATTGCGAAAATAGAAGATAAATATTTTCAGAAAAGCGTCATTGACTTTGGAAATGACAAATTTGACAAAAGTCGCTATGATTTATTCGGTGGATCAATCAGCTTTAATGGAAGTACCCTAAATTCTAAACAATACCCCACACGTGGATACAGAGAAGCTCTTGTTGCCCAGATCTTCGTTGGAAAAGAGCGATTCTACCCAGGCGAAGGAAGTACCACCAACAACAATAATAAAGACCATCACTCATGGTTGCAATTATCATACATGAAAGAGAAATATCATAATATGAGTGAACATTGGGTTTTAGGATGGTATTTGAAGGCATTATATGCCTCTAAAAACTTCTCCGAAAACTATACGGCCACAATGATGCAGGCTGGAGAGTTTTCGCCCACGCTACACAGTAAATTGACCTACAACGAAGCCTTTCGTGCCAATCAATTTGTGGGAGCCGGTATTCGGCCTATTTACCGTTTAAACCAAATGTTCCATCTTCGGGGAGAATTTTATGGCTTTATGCCCATTTATCCAATCGAAAAAAACTCGTTGAATAAAGCATATTATGGAAAAGCTTTCTCCAAGTTTGAATATTTAGGAGAAATTTCTGTTGTATGTCAATTACCTTTTGGAGACATCTCTGCATATGTAAATCATTATAGCTCACCGAAAAGGGAGTGGAATGTCGGACTAAGTATAGGTTGGCAACTATTCAATTATCGGTTCATAGAATAATTTTCTACAAAAAAAGTCGTTGAAAAGCTTGCTAGTTCGGGAAAAGTCCGTATCTTTGCACCCGTTAAAACGAAATAATGGTCGCGTAGCTCAACTGAATAGAGTAGCTGACTACGGATCAGCCGGTTACAGGTTTGAATCCTGTCGCGATCACTTTTTTGAATTAACAAAATGGCCGCGTAGCTCAACTGAATAGAGTAGCTGACTACGGATCAGCCGGTTACAGGTTTGAATCCTGTCGCGGTCACTGAAAACTTACAAATTATAGGGTCGCGTAGCTCAACTGAATAGAGTAGCTGACTACGGATCAGCCGGTTAC
>NZ_GG774828.1:0-11117 GCF_000163675.1 Bacteroides sp. D22
GAACGAGGCGCCATACTCTACACGATAGCACTCACCTGTAGGATGCATAAAGTGAATCTATTTGAGTATCTCACGGATGTGATAAACAGAACAGCTGAATGGCAACCAAACACACCACTTGAAAAATACAGGGAACTGCTTCCTGACAGATGGGAAAAGGCTAATGGATAAAAAGGGAGCATTAGCCTTTTTATTTTAGCAAACTATATAGAATCGCGGAGACGCTTACCGTGAAAGAATGGGTGAAGGGAACACCCTTCACCTATAAACTGCTTATAGATAGGATAATACAAGGAAAAGTGAAGGGTGAAGAGAATATCCATTATAACTCTTCGCATACCCGCATTTCCATACCTTTATATACCACTACAATCTTGTGTAGTTGCGTGGAGCCGATAGCTTGTTTCACCGTGTCCGTGTCGGCATAGCGGTTGGCTTGGGCGATGGCTTCCTGACGCAATTCTTCCACACGGCTTTCGGAATCGCGATATTTGGCATATTTCAACTCAATGATGTAGCTGTGCTTCATGTCAGAATATATGTCCAACATGGGACAGAGGAAAATATCGACGTAACCCGCTTGTGTATCTTGCTCGGAGATAGGACGGTAGAAGCGGTTTTGCGCAGTCATGGCCAAGGTGAAGCCGTGAACGAAGAATTCGCCCTTTTGCTTGTCACGCTGGGATGCATAACGTTTCAGGCAGTCGGCAATGTAGCTGAAATAGGCTTGCCAATTGCCTCGATAAGCCAGTTGGCTTGAAAGTTCGCTCTTCTCATAGCTGCTGAAACTCAAGTCTGCGTCGTTGTAGGTATTCAGTAAATAAGTGTATAGTTGCTCCTGAACCACCAGGTTGGGAATGGTCAGCTTGGTTTTTCCTTCATGCATTCCGCTAATGGTCAACATTCCGAAATAGTAGAGCAGGCTTATAAAATTGTCCGGATTGGTGATGTTGACGGCAGGGAAACCTTTCTTCAGTTCGCCAGTGATATAACCTTGACTCACTAAAGTTTGAATGACGGAAGCATCGTGTGCAAACTCCTTATCCTTTCGAATGAGCATACGCAGCTTTTCATAGTCGATACGTATATTATCTTCTATCATTTCTCGTGGTGCTTTGCCGTTATCTATGTAATTCTTCACGAAGTAGAGCACCATGTTGGAGTTGTACATGGTAGTTTCACCGTAACAATCCTGTGCGAAGCAATAATTGTCGTACCATGGTTTCATTATTTCCATCAGTTCGTCAACAGTATGGCGGAAAGGACTGTTCGTTGAATAATAAGTCAGCATTTCGCGCACTTCTTCTTCGGTGAACCCCATCATTTGGTTAAATTGGGGGGTAAGTGAGTAGTTCGTGCCGATGTTGAAGCCACTCGTCAGGTCATCCATCGTTACGGGGCTTACACCGGTGATGAAACAACGCTCTATGCTGGAATAAGTTCCTGCCTTCACCTTATTGAAGAAAGCACGCAGATAACCTTCGCCATGCGTTTCATCAGTGTAGCGGTGCAAGCTTTTGGCATCAGAAAGGATGGCGTTGGTGAAGTGGTCGTATTCGTCGATGAAGAGATACATTTTCTGTCCGGCACGTTCGCAGGCTTGATAGAGGTAGTCCAACTGCTCTACGGCCCCATTCACTTGGCGTAGTTCTTCCAGAGTCTCCGGTGGCAGAAGGTCGGCATATCTCTTGCAGAAGTTCATGAAAGTAATGCTGCAATGTGCATCCAGTCCCTTTCGATAATCGTTCAGTTCGCCGGTGATACCTGAAAAGTTGAGGTAAAGCACCAGATAGCTGTTGCGGTTTGCTGTGGGATGCTTCCCGATGTAGAGGTCGCCGAATAAGTCGTTGAACTTATCGCGGGTACGCACATCGTAGTAGTGTTGCAGTACGTTCAGCGTGAGGCTTTTGCCGAAGCGGCGGGGACGGATGAAGAAAAAGAACCGGTCTGCCTGCTCTATCATAGGAATGAAGCGGGTTTTGTCTACATAATAATAGTCTTCGCGGCGGATGACTGCGAAGTTCATCATACCGTAAGGCAAACGCTTTCTGTTGGGTACTATATATTCCATTGGATCCATCTTCTGTCCTCCTGCTGATTTCTTATTTAACAACTTGCTTCTTTAGCGTTAACGACACAAAGATAGTAAAAGTTCTTGTTGGGTACGAGGCATCCTCAAAAAAGTATTGGAAAAACTCATTCACACTAAGAATTGCAGCCTTGGCAAAACTCTTTTGAAACAGTAGTGAAGGGGCGGAAATAATTCTCGGGGTTAGCTTGTATTTAATGAAAGATACTGTATTTTTGTGCAGAATTAAAAAAACAGATTATGTTGGACATTATTTTGATCGTAATTAGTGCCCTTTGTATGATAGCCGGGTTAGCAGGTTGTATTCTGCCGTTTCTTCCCGGTCCGCCTATTGCTTATGTGGGGTTGGTCATTCTGCACTTCACGGATAAGGTACAATATTCTACGACACAATTAATTGTATGGCTATTGATTGTAGCTGTTTTGCAGGTATTGGATTATTTCACTCCGATGCTGGGAAGTAAATATAGTGGCGGTAGTAAATGGGGGAATTGGGGATGTATTGTAGGAACTCTTGTCGGTCTTCTTTTCTTGCCTTGGGGTATTATTCTTGGTCCGTTTCTAGGAGCGGTGATTGGTGAACTATTAGGAAATAAAGAGTTCTCGCAGGCACTCAAATCAGGTGTGGGCTCTTTACTCGGATTTATATTCGGAACTTTACTGAAGTTCGTTGTCTGCGGTTATTTTTGCTATCAATTTATCATAGGTCTTATTCGGTAACCTATTTGATGTTGTAAAACATTCGTAAGAATAACCTATCTATTGCCTTTACATAGAGTACTAAATCGATGTGTGTTCGTCTTTATTGAAGTAGCACATTGAGGTAGTACCATGAAAAAGACTTTTATTTATCTTTCTTTTATCATTTTCTTGGGGTGCTTTCCCTCGCTTTTTGCGGGAGAAATTTATGTATCCCTGCAGGGGAATGATAAGAATCCCGGGACAAAGGAAGCCCCGTTTAATACATTAAACCGGGCAATCAAGCAGGCTCGTGAATGGCGTAGACTGAATCGGCCAGAAGTAGCCGGAGGAATTTATATTCGTTTGGAAGAGGGTGTTTATGCCCAGCGCAATTCTCTGTTTCTTCGTCCGGAAGATAGTGGGACACCCGATTCTCCAACAGTGATTTGTGCAGTAGATGGTGCTCATCCTGTGATTAGTGGTGGAGTTGCTGTTACGGGATGGAAGCGTGGATGTAATCATCCGGCAATTCCTGAAAAGCTAAAGCAGAAGATATGGTCGGCAGAGGCTCCCCTAATAGGAAATAGAAGGGTAGAAACCCGGCAAATGTGGGTGAACGGTCATAAAGTTCAAAGAGCTGCGCAATTTCCTGACGGAGGATTGGAACGAATGATTGACTTCAATCCGGAAGAACAAACAATAACGATCCCCGTTTCTCAAAGTGTAAATCCGAAAAGACTACAAAATGCCGGTCAACTGGAAATGATTGTCCATCAACGCTGGGCGATTGCTATTTTGCGCGTGAAAAGTATAGACGCGAAAGACGGACAAGCTGTAGTTCGCTTCCATGAACCCGAAAGTCACCTGGAGTTTGCGCATCCCTGGCCGCAACCCGTC
Organism: Bacteroides sp. D22; assembly: GCF_000163675.1. Lineage (NCBI taxonomy): Bacteria > Pseudomonadati > Bacteroidota > Bacteroidia > Bacteroidales > Bacteroidaceae > Bacteroides > Bacteroides sp. D22. The sequence goes on from NZ_GG774828.1 coordinate 3,668, forward strand.
ATCGGAGGAGAGAAAGGAAATTCTTCCTTTTGCCTGACCAATGCACTGGAATTGCTGGACCAACCCGGTGAATGGTTTCAGGAATATCCTTCCGGCACGATTTACTATTATCCGCAGGCGGGCGAAAATATGGAAACTGCTGAAGTGATTATCCCTGCTTTGGAAACTTTAGTGACCATAGACGGTACATTGTCTCGTCCGGTAAAGCATATACAATTTAACGGAATTACTTTTGCGCATACCTCCTGGATGCGTCCTTCTTTTCAGGGGCACGTCACCTTGCAAGGGGGATTTCCTTTATTGGATGCCTATAAACTACAAGAACCGGGGCTTCCGGAAAAAGCGGAACTGGAGAACCAAGCCTGGATCATCCGTCCCGAAACAGCGATACGTGTAAGAGGTGCCGAACATATTGATTTCAAGCATTGCACGTTTCGTCATTTATCATCCACCGGACTGGATTATGAATGGGCAGTCACAGCATCGAGCGTCGAAGATTGTCAATTTACGGATATTGGAGGAACGGCTTTACTAGTCGGTGCATTTCCGGACGGAGGATTTGAGACGCACATTCCTTTTATTCCTGCTGACGTACGGGAATTATGTTCCCATATTACTATCAGAAACAATTTCATCAGTAATGTGACTAATGAAGACTGGGGATGTGTAGGTATCGGCGCCGGATATGTCAGAAACATGGATATTTCTCATAATGAAGTTTGCCATCTGAACTATTCAGGGATTTGTGTAGGCTGGGGATGGACATCGCTGGAGAGCGGAATGTGTAACAACCGGATAGAAGCAAACTATGTACATCACTTTGCCCGTCGGCTATACGATGCAGGCGGTCTGTATACTCTTTCCAACCAGCCGGGTTCCGTCATGCGTAATAACCGGATCGAACATTTAATCGAGGCACCCTACGCTACGAATGACCGGGCTTTTTATATCTATCTGGATGAAGCTACGGACGGATATACAATGGAAAACAACTGGTGTCCCACTGAACGTTTTGATTCGAACCGCCCCGGGAAAAAGAACGTGTGGAAGAATAACGGGCCTCAAGTGGCGGACAGTATTAAATACAAAGCTGGAAGAATAAAGCAAGATTGAAACAAATCAATGGATTAACATAGTCATCAATGTACTAGTATAGCAATCAATAAACTAGTGTAATAATCATTAGAACTAGACTAGTATGGTAATCATTCAAACTAATATGATAATTATAGTAATCAATAAACGATATTTAATCAATAAAATAGATGAAACCAACGAACTATCACTTATTTGATTTCCTTGATTTCGATACCGAGTTATCAAGGAATGAGTCGCTTTGGAAAGCATACAAGCCAACGGCTGTTTATGAAAAGGAAGGAGATATTTACGTAACAGTTCCCTTTCAGAAGCAAAAGCTGGCTAACGATATGATGGCGGATACCGATGTTCCCCAGGAGGAATATACGTTAATCATCCGTCAGTATAACATCGGCATCACCCGTCTGTTTCTTGGCTTCGGCGATTATGTACTGACAGATGAGTCGGAAATGCTGCAATTCAGTGACCGGATTCAGAAAGTGCCCCTGTTTATAAAAGAACAAAAAGGAAAATGGATTCTTTCGACAGAAGACGGAACGAAGCGTGTCGTTATCAATGTGGAAGAGCCTCTATTAGACCGATGGAGCGAATTGCTTCCCGACCCTCAAGAAACGCTTGATATCACTTTATACCCTGACGGAAAGCGTGAAATCCGCTTGTCAGCCTACGACCATTTTTCGCCTCCCCGCTACGATGCGTTACCTGTTGCTTTTTGCAAACGCGACGGTCGGAAAGAACGTGCAACGCTTTCTTTTGAATGTAAGCCCGATGAATGTTTTGCCGGAACCGGAGAACGTTTCTTTAAAATGGACTTAAGCGGACAGACTTTCTTCCTGAAAAACCAGGACGGGCAAGGAGTCAATAACCGGCGTACTTATAAGAATATCCCCTTCTATCTATCCAGCCGCATGTATGGAACATTCTACCATACATGTGCTCATAGCAAGCTCTCGCTGGCCGGACATTCCACTCGTTCCGTACAGTTTCTAAGCGACCAGGCATTGCTGGATGTATTTGTAATAGGCGGTGATACGATGGAAGATATTCTTCGCGGTTATCGTGACCTGACCGGCTATCCGTCTATGCCTCCTCTTTGGAGTTTTGGCGTTTGGATGAGCCGTATGACTTATTTCAGTGCCGATGAAGTAGACGAAATATGCGACCGCATGCGTGCCGAACACTATCCCTGTGATGTAATTCATCTGGATACGGGCTGGTTCCGTACCGATTGGCTCTGCGAATGGAAATTCAATGAAGAACGGTTCCCCGATCCGAAAGGATTCATCGGGCGGTTGAAAAAGAACGGCTATCGTGTCTCTTTATGGCAACTTCCATACGTTGCGGAAAATGCAGAGCAGATTGATGAAGCCAGAGCCAATGATTATATAGCCCCATTGACCAAACAACAAGCGACCGATGGTTCCAACTTCTCCGCCCTGGATTATGCCGGAACAATCGACTTTACTTATCCGAAAGCAACCGAATGGTACAAAGGACTATTGAAACAACTCCTGGATATGGGAGTAACCTGTATCAAAACCGATTTCGGTGAAAACATTCACATGGACGCCTTCTATAAAGGTATGAAGCCGGAATTGTTGAACAACCTGTATGCCCTGCTTTATCAAAAGGCTGCTTACGAAATTACGAAAGAAGTGACAGGTGACGGTATTGTCTGGGCACGTTCCGCATGGGCGGGATGCCAGCGTTATCCTTTGCATTGGGGAGGCGATTCCTGTAGCTCTTGGGATGGAATGGCAGGTTCTCTGAAAGGTGGTCTGCATTTCGGTCTGTCGGGATTTGCTTTTTGGAGTCATGATGTTCCCGGCTTCCATACATTGCCCAATTTTATGAACTCGGTAGTAGCAGATGATGTGTACATGCGTTGGACCCAATTTGGCGTATTCACATCGCATATCCGTTATCACGGAACCAATAAGCGTGAACCCTGGCACTATCCGGCCATAGCTCCGTTGGTGAAAAAGTGGTGGAAATTGCGTTATTCGCTCATTCCATACATCGTAGAACAAAGTAAACTAGCCATAGAAAGCGGCTATCCGCTCTTGCAGGCACTCATTCTGCATCATCCGGAAGATAAACTTTGTTGGCATGTGGATGATGAATACTATTTCGGCAATGATTTCCTGGTAGCTCCGGTGATGAACAGCGAAAACCGTCGGGATATCTATCTTCCCGAAGGAAAATGGGTGAACTTCTTTACGGGAGAACGTTTGGAAGGAGCATACTGGTTGAAAGACGTGTATGTTCCATTGGAAGAAATGCCCGTATATGTGCGTGCAAATGCCGTGATACCCATCTATCCGGAAGACGTGGACTGTACGGATGAAATGGATTTAAGCAAGAGCATGGCTTTACGCATAGATAATGATTATAAAGGATTTTGGAATAGATAAATAGAAATAACTCAAGTTTTGTAAGTAGCCTGAAAGGCTTACATAATATAGCGCAGGGTGATACCTTACGCTATATACCAAGAGGCTTTCAACCTAATAAATTACTTCCGAAACTTGAGTAGAATAAATAAAAAATGGCAGAGTATGAAAACATGGAAGAGTAATTTAGAAGAAACAAAACAACGTTATATAAATTGGTGGAACCATAAAGGAATCATTCTCAATATGTGGGAACACTTCCAGGAAGGAGTGCAACCACATGCAGAGATAATGCCTCCCGCACCGGCAAAAGATTTGTCGCAAAAATGGTTCGACCCTCAATGGAGAGCTGAATATCTGGACTGGTACGTAGCGCACAGCAGCCTGAAAGCGGATATTCTTCCGGTTGCGAATACCCAACTGGGTCCCGGTTCTCTAGCTGCCATTTTAGGCGGAGTGTTTGAAGGCGGGGAAGACACCATTTGGATTCATCCCAACCCGGATTTCACCGATGAAATAGTCTTTAACCCCGAACACCCGAACTGGATTCTTCATAAAGAACTCCTGAAAGCCTGCAAAGCGAAAGCCAACGGACACTACTTTGTCGGTATGCCCGACCTGATGGAAGGACTGGATGTTCTGGCCGCACTGAAAGGAACGGATAGGGTATTACTGGACACAGTGATGCAGCCCGAAATCTTGGAACAACAGATGCAGCAAATCAACGACATCTACTTCAAAGTATTTGATGAACTATACGACATCATTCGTGAAGGCGACGAGATGGCTTTCTGTTATTTCTCGTCCTGGGCTCCCGGAAAGATGAGTAAACTGCAAAGTGATATTTCGACCATGATTAGTCAGGATGATTATCGCCGGTTTGTGCAACCTTTTATTCGTGAACAATGTCAGAAGATTGATTATACCCTTTATCATCTGGATGGAGTGGGAGCTATGCATCACCTGCCTGCCTTGCTTGAAATTGAAGAATTGAATGCGATTCAATGGACTCCTGGAGTGGGCGAACCACAAGGAGGATCTCCCAAATGGTACGATCTGTATAAGAAGATTCTGGCAGGCGGAAAGAGCGTAATGGCTTGCTGGGTGACATTAGACGAACTAAAACCTCTATTGGATCATATCGGTGCGGACGGTGTACACTTGGAAATGGATTTTCATAACGAAAAGGAAGTGGAACAGGCCATGCGGATTGTTGAAGAATATACCGGTTCTTCTACTTCTGTAAATACCAATGAACATCAACAGGATGCCGACTTGGCAGCTACCGGACAGGAACGTATTTGTATACGGGAAGAACAACACCAGGAAGAGGATAAACTGAAACCTCTGTATGAAGCCATTGTTGCCGGGAAACTGGAATCTGCGGTTGAAGTCACCCGGCAAGCCATTGCGGAAGGAGTAGCTCCCCAAATGATTATCAATAATTATATGATTAAAGCAATGGGCGAAGTGGGACAACGTTTCCAGGATGGAAAAGCTTTTGTTCCCCAACTGTTGATGGCAGGACGTGCCATGAAAGGGGCTTTGGAGCTACTGAAACCTTTATTGGCAGGAAGTGCTTCCACTACAATCGGTAAGATTGTCATCGGTACAGTGAAAGGAGATCTCCATGATATTGGTAAAAACCTGGTGGCTTCCATGCTGGAGGGTTGCGGCTTTGAAGTCATTAATATTGGTATTGATGTGACTTGTGACAAGTTTGTGGAAGCTGTGAAGGAAAACCATGCTGACATCTTGTGCATGAGCGCATTGCTGACTACTACCATGACGTATATGAAAGAGGTTATCCAGGCATTAGAAGAGGCCGGTATTCGTAATCAAGTGAAAGTGATGATTGGCGGAGCACCCGTCAGTCAGGGGTTTGCTGACGAAATCGGTGCGGACGGATATAGTGATAATGCGAATACAGCTGTAGCAGTTGCCAAAGAACTGATTGGAAATAAAAAATAGAATAAAAAGGCACGGATTACACGGATAAACACGGCTCTTAATTACATAGCCTATTAAAACCGTGAAATCCATGTAATCCTTGCCTGAAAGAAAATTAGATTTAAACTTACGTTACTTATTTAATACTTGAATTATGCATGTGAAATTCTTAGAGACATTAGATTGGAGTATTCTGATTGCCTACTTCCTTATTTTGATAGCTATTGGTATATGGGCAAGTTCTAAACGAAAAAAGGGGAGTAGTCTTTTCCTTGCGGAGAATTCGTTGAGATGGTATCATATCGGTTTCTCCATGTGGGGGACGAATGTCGGACCTTCCATGTTGATAGCTTCCGCAAGTGCCGGATTTACTACTGGTATTGTTTCGGGGAATTATGCCTGGTATGCATTTGTCTTTATATGTCTGCTTGCTTTTGTCTTTGCTCCCCGATATTTGGGTAGTCGCATCACGACATTGCCCGAATTTATGGGAAAACGTTTCGGACAATCTACCCGTAACATCCTTGCCTGGTATACCATTATTACCATTCTTATTTCATGGCTTGCATTGACTTTATTTGCCGGTGGAGTCCTGATCCGTCAAGTCTTCGATATTCCTATGTGGCAATCGGCATTGCTGTTACTTGTCATCTCCGCTTTCTTCACGATGCTCGGCGGACTGAAAGCTGTGGCCTACACGAATGTATATCAAATGATACTGTTGATTGTAGTATCAGCCACACTGGCTATCATGGGAATCTATAAAGTGGGCGGTGTAGGCGCACTGGTGGATGCTGTTCCGGCGGATTACTGGAATCTTTTCCATCCAAATGATGACCCGGCTTTTCCCTGGCTACCTATTATCCTGGGTTATCCTATTATGGGAGTTTGGTTTTGGTGTACGGATCAGTCGATGGTGCAACCGGTTCTTGCTGCCAGGAATCTCAAAGAAGGACAGATGGGAACCAACTTTACCGGATGGTTGAAAATATTAGATGTACCTCTTTACATTCTTCCCGGCATTATCTGCCTCGCTTTATTCCCACAATTGGAGAATCCCGATGAGGCTTACATGACAATGGTGACTCATCTGTTCCCGACAGGAATGGTCGGCTTGGTATTGGCTGTATTGACAGCAGCATTGGTAAGTACTGTCGGCTCTGCATTGAATGCATTAAGTACGGTATTCACGATGGATATCTATGTGAAGAAAATCCGACCGCAGGCCAAACAGAGAGAGATTATCAGAGTGGGACAAGTGGTTACGGTAGTCGGTGCACTGATCTCTGTGATAATAACCATAGCGATCGACAGCATCAAGGGACTGAATCTATTTAATGTTTTCCAGTCTGTACTGGGATTTATAGCTCCTCCGATGGCAGCCGTATTTCTCTTTGGCGTGTTCTGGAAACGCACCACTACTCTGGCAGCTAATATGGCTCTAACATTGGGAACAGTGTTCAGTATCGGAGTAGGAATCTTGTATTTATGGGTGTTTCCGGCAGAACAATATGATGTATGGCCTCATTTTATGCTGCTTTCCTTCTACTTATTCGTTATCATCGGAATAGGCATGATAGTAGTCAGCCTGTGGGATAAGTCTCTGCAACTGGGAACCTTGAATATGGAAAAGATAGAGGACAAACCTGCACGAATTGTTCTTATCCTATGGGGATTACTTATTGTGACTATGATCGGGCTTTACATCTTCTTCAATGGCCACTAGCTTTTATTCACCACGGAATTCTAAGACCTATGCAAATAATAGGCCTATAAAAAACAGTTAAAGAAATTAAACGGGCTATTTCAGTCCGTTTACTTTTTGTAAGTCATTAACTCCACAAAGGGTGTTCCCCTTTTGACCACAGCAAACATTCTTCCTACTAGTTTAAACTTGACTGCATTTAGCACTACTCCATAAGCTTTCCCTTCCTTCCTTTTCCTTTCATAATACTCTTTCATTTCCTTATCCCATACAATCGCTGAATTAGCAGCTTGTGAAAGATCCG
>NZ_GG774828.1:11612-55273 GCF_000163675.1 Bacteroides sp. D22
TGTCAATGCCAATAAACCATTTCTTTTCCATATTTTTTGCACTATTAAAGGGTTAACCATAGGTTGAACAAACTATATCCTTTAATAGGCCAACGACCTAAAATTCTAATTGGATCTGTTCAACTGATAAGGAAAGAAGGACTAATTCCGTGGATAGGGCTTCTGCCTAGAGGACACAATGGGTCACCTACTTTCCTTGGTTAACTTGTTTTAACCACAAAGGTAATATTTCAACCTTTATTTTTCACAGTGCAAATCTAAAGGAGGACGCAGAGGACACAGGTCTTTTGTTATTAGATAATAATCTCCGTGTCCTCTGCGTCCTCTGTGGTGAAACTATTTTCTGCGAAAACAATTCTCATACGTACACAGCCCGCAAGTATATTCCAGCTTACGGATATGAGAACTATTGCAATCTTACTCAAACTTTATCATATCAGCTAACTGAACGAAGTAATCATTTGACCAAATATCCAATTCTTTGGGATTTTTGACAAAAGGCAGCACGTCACTCTTTACCTGATTGATGTTTGCCGAGGATAATCTGTCTTTCAATTGGGCCACAAATGAATCTTTATCAATTTCTTTATTGTTGAATTGGCGGACACGTTCGGCTAGATGAACGAAGTCAAGAGGAACATTGTGGCGGATATACCATTCAAAGTCGTACCAGTCCCGACCTTTTACCCTGTTTTTCCAAGTACGATATACCAGTGCGTGCATTTTTCCGGCAAATAAATCCGGAAGAACAAAGCAACGGGTCATAAAGGAATGTGGTTGTAAAAGCAATTTCTGCTCTGTCCGAAACTTCAAAGGAGGGTGGGTGTCAACCTCTATCTTGATTTTTATGGATTTATCTGTCTGAAAAGAGACATCATAAACATCGGTATTGTCTTTTAAAAAGGCAGATTCCACCTTTCCAAAGCTTGCCTTATCTTTCTTCTTAATATCCACCAGCCTGCCAACGATTGCAAACTCATCTATAATAGGTTGAAAATATTTTGTGAAATCAAATTTATCATCAGGAATCAAAAGAGAAAAATCCATGTCCTCACTGAAACGCTGAAGGCCATGGAAAATCCGAAGGCAAGTACCACCATAGAAGGTGGCCACACCAAAGAAACCACCATTATAAAGACCGGCAAGTATCACTTGTTGGTTTACTTCAAAAATAGCATTACGCTTCTTTTGTTCAGTAGACAAGTCGTATGCAGAAAGCATATTATCATAAATCTCATTTTTCATTTTTTCATTAATCTAAGTAGTGTTTTTATCGATTCGGCTTTTTTGCCAATCTCAATATACTTTTCAAATATGCTTGTGTTCATCTGCTTGAAATCTTCTATTTCCATCCGGATATCTTCTGCCAAATAAACTTCCGCGTCCTTCAGATAGCGAAGATTCACATTAGGGGAATTAGCTATCAAATCACATAACGCCTTTTCGGGAGTAGCTATAACAAAAGCATATCCATCCTGTTTGATACTTGACAGACCAATAGAAAAGGTTTCTCTTGGCATATAAATATATTCGAATCTTCCTATCGGAGTATCAAAATCTCTGGAATGTTTCAGGGTCATTGATTGCGTGGTATATACTGCTTCAGGTATCAGCCCGTAATAGCGTAGAGCCGACGACAGGGAAACGTATGAGGGAGCATAAAGATGATTGGCTATCAATTCCGTAGACAATGCCTTTCCTGTTATTTCCGGGTTGCATACATATAAGCCTCTCTTGAGACGGATGATTTCTCCGTCCCTCTCAAGTAACCTGACTTTCTGATTTCCTCCTTTAAGATGCGGATAAAGTGATTCCAGCATGGGAGTCGTCACAGGTATATTGCCTAATCTTGATAATACATTGTTCATACTACAAAGGTAGTAATTTTCTGAATAATAAAATATATATAATATGTTTTTCTGTTCAATTTATATCTATTTTTAGAAGGGCAAAGCAAGAAGTGTATGTAAACCAAATTTAGAATAACTTGTTTACGCCCTATTTTTCCTCTGTGTCCTCTGCGTCCTCTGTGGTGAAACTATTTTCTGCGAAAACAATTCTCATACGTACACAACCCGCAAGTATATTCCAGCTTACGGACATGAGAACCCACTCCAATAATACCACTTACAGATTTGATGGGAATCATCAGGCTGGAATCTGTCAACTGAATACCACAGGGCGAAGCTACCGGAAATAAGGAGAATAGTTTTTGTTGTTCCGATACGTGCCATCCGCAATAACCGGGGCTGTATCTGTTAGTGTGCTTCCAACCTCTCTTTTCGATAAATGTAGCCAACTCCTCTTCCATGCAATCAGCAGTCTTTTCTGCAATGATGCTCCCCAATGAGTCTGCTATATATGCTTTCACCATGTCGTCCTCTTGCTGAAGCAGATGTTGAAACTCCTCAAATTCAACTCCCGCAGTGGCGGTAAAAAAGGCAAAGGCTTCCGAACCCCGTAGTTGGCGGGCAATGGTTTTACCGATTGTGAGAACCGTATCTTTTACAGTCAGTGTTGCTTTTTCAGTGTCAAGCAGTCCGTCAGTGAGGAAAAAGAAAAAACGGGGACGAAGAAGGGGAGTGATACGGTCAAGTAACGTATTTATTTCTTCTATGACCATTCCATCCGGCATAGAATCTTTATATCCCATCGCCTCGTATATATCGGACGATGGGATTTGCAGTTTCTGGTAAGTAAGTTCCTGTTCAACCATTATTGAACTCTTCCAATGCGGTATAAAATACGTCTATATTAACAGAAGGCGTATGTGGCGGAATATCACAACCACTTGACAATACGAAGTTCGGATATGCACGGGTAGCCTCTAATAGTTGCAAAGTCGCTTCTTTCATAGTCTCCGGACCTGCCATCTTGAAAAGGCTCACCGGGTCCAGATTTCCCATTGCCAGTGCATCGGCCGGAACCTCTTTCAACGCTTCCTCCATCTTAATTTTATTCCCGAAGTGGTAAGCGGCTGCACCGGTATAAACCATCGCTTGTGTGCAATTCCCTGTGTTTCCGCAATTATGAAGTACTACGGCAAAGTGATCATCCTGTACCTTCTCTATTATTTCCTTCACGAATAAAGAAGAATATTGCAGGCAATCTTCGTTGGATAACAGTCCTGCAGCAGGTTCAGCCATGACTACACCGTTCACACCGGTTGCTTTCAATGCCATGCAATAGCGGGTGATGAAGTCACTGCATTTTCTTAATAACGTATTGGCTGCATCGGGGTTAATGTAAATCAGCATCATGATTTCCGACATATCATACAAACGTCCGGCCAGCGAATAAGGACCGATGCAACCGGCAAAAACCGGACGGTCTGTTACATTTCTGGCTGTCAGCATATTCGCTTTAAGATATTCCGGGATTCTTCCTTTATTCAACACCGGAACTTCCAACTTTTCAATAGCAGCTTCATCCGCTAGCAAACGGCCGGACACACTGGGCACCTCATTTTCCGGAAAGATAATCTCTGCCCCGAAAGCTTCCGCTTCTACCGTCAGATCCATGATAACGGTTGCTGCCGCAGCCGGATACTTGTCACAAAGAGCCTTGATAGCCTCATAATGAACCTGTCCGTTTGTCACTGCATCATGCACTGTTTTTCCGATAAATTCGATACCCGGATGTGTCATGATCGGAATTGCAATCGTTTCCTTACGTTGGATCGTTTGGCTGATCCATTCTTTCATATTCAGTTTACCCATAATTTCAGTTTTTAATATCGTCTTGTAATAAAGACGAAGTTGCCCTTCTTTTGTAATCTCGTATATGATAAAATCTTATACCGGTATAAAAATAAAGCTGCCCTTCAAAAAGAAGAACAGCTTTACACCTTATTTGATTTATCTTCGAGCTTTATTTTACCGGAATCTTATCAATACGGTTCTGATGGCGTCCGCCGTCAAATTTGGTAGAGAAGAACTCTGTCAAAATCATGTCCGCTTCTTCAGTGCTGATGAAGCGTCCCGGCATAACCAATACATTAGCGTCATTGTGCTGACGAGCCAAGTGTGCGATTTCTGCATTCCAGCAGAGAGCAGCACGAACCCCTTGGTGCTTGTTCAGCGTCATATTGATTCCGTTTCCACTGCCACAGATAGCGATACCGGGATAACATTCTCCCGATTCCACTGCAAGAGCCAGCGGATGAGCATAATCCGGATAGTCTACGCTTGCGGTAGAGTTAGTTCCGAAATCCTTGTAAGCCCAGCCTTTTGCTTCCAGCCAGCCGCGAACATATTCTTTCAGTTCAAAACCGGCATGGTCGCATGCTAATCCGATTGTTTTCATTAGAGCATTGCTTTTACTTGATTATATACGTTCTCGGCAGTAAATCCAAGTTTCTCATCCAATACTTTATAAGGAGCAGAGAAACCGAAAGATTCCAATCCCCAAACTTTACCGTGGCAACCTACCAGACCTTGAAGAGTGACAGGCAGGCCGGCAGTCATACCGAAAATCTTCGCATCTGCCGGAAGGATAGCTTCCTGATATTCTTTCGGTTGGTTGCGGAACAGACCTTCAGACGGAGCAGATACAATGCGTACCTTCACGCCATCTTTGCGAAGCAACTCTGTGCCGGCTACTAATGTAGACACTTCAGAACCTGAAGCTACCAGGATAACATCCGGATTTTCGTCGGAACCTGCTACGATATAAGCACCCTTGGCTGCTTGTTCGTAATCTGTTCCTGCCGGTAAATTGACAATATTCTGGCGAGAGAAGATCAATCCTGTCGGAGTAGACATATTTTCCATAGCAAGTTTCCAAGCGATGGTTGTCTCTTCTGCATCAGCCGGACGAAGTACCAACATAGAGTTGTGTCCCTTATGATTTTTCAGTTTTTCCATCAGGCGGATTTGTGCTTCCTGTTCTACCGGTTCGTGAGTAGGACCGTCTTCACCTACGCGGAATGCGTCGTGTGTCCAGATGAATTTCACCGGTTGTTCCATCAAAGCAGCCATACGTACGGCAGGTTTCATGTAATCGGAGAATACGAAGAATGTACCGCAAGCAGCGATCACACCACCGTGGAGAGACATACCGATACAGATACAAGCCATTGACAGTTCGGATACACCTGCCTGGAAGAATGCTCCGCTGAAATCACCTTTCTTGAAAGAATGAGTCTTTTTCAGGAAACCGTCAGTCTTGTCAGAGTTAGAAAGGTCGGCAGAGGCAACGATCATGTTTTCTACCTGTGTAGCAAGTGCGCCCAATACGGTTGCAGATGCAGCACGAGTAGCGCTACCTGCTTTCTGTTCGATAGCAGCCCAGTCCACTTTCGGAGCTTTGCCCGAGAAGAAGAGTTCCAGTTTTGCTGCCAGTTCCGGGTTTGCTTTCGCCCATGCAGCTTTCTTTGCATACTTTTCAGCAACGATCTTCTTCAGTTCTTCTGCACGTTTTGCATACAGTTCGGCTACTTCCGGGAATATAACGAACGGGTTAGTAGGATCACCACCCAGATTCTTGATTGTATTTACATAAGCGTCGCCACCGAGAGGAGCACCGTGTGTAGCGCAGTTAGCTTCATAGCTGCTGCCGTCTGCCTTGCGTGCACCTTTACCCATTACGGTTTTACCGATAATCAGTGTCGGACGTTCTTTTTCAGCCTGTGCTTCTTTGATTGCCGCACGGATTTCGTCAGGATCATTACCGTTGATACTAAGTACGTTCCATCCCCATGCTTCATATTTCATGGCAGTATCTTCAACGGTTACGTCTTTCGTTTCTGTAGAAAGCTGAATATCGTTGGAGTCATAGAACATAATCAGGTTGTCCAATCCCAGTGCACCGGCAATACGTCCGGAACCTTGAGAGATTTCTTCCTGAATACCACCGTCAGAGATGTAAGCGTAAATGGTCTGATTCATCACCTCGTCGAAACGGGCTTTCAAGAATTTGGCAGCGATAGCAGCACCTACTGCAAAAGTGTGTCCCTGTCCCAGCGGACCGGAAGTATTTTCGATGCCACGCATGATGTCCACTTCAGGATGTCCCGGAGTAGGGCTTCCCCATTGACGGAATTCTTTCAGCTCGTCCAGCGTGAATTTTCCTGTCAATGCCAACGTAGAATAAAGCATCGGAGACATGTGGCCCGGGTCGAGGAAGAAGCGGTCACGTCCTTCCCAACGGGGATTTTCAGGATCGTATACTAGAAACTCAGAGAAGAGTACATTTACAAAATCAGCACCACCCATGGCGCCACCCGGGTGACCGGAATTGGCTTTCTCAACCATTGAAGCAGCAAGAATACGGATGTTATCCGCTGCACGATTCATAAGTTTGTTATCGTTCATATCATTAAAATTTAATTGATTTCTGTCAGATTGTTCGCAAAGATAACTCTTTATGTGGATTTAACAATCCAAAAGAGCTATCTTTTTTATCGACAATTTTACGGTCTTCTTGTTTGTGATACAATAAGTAATTGCTCTAAAATTACTGTAACTCTAAAGTAACAATGGACTTAGCAGGAAGTTTTACCTTCATTGTACCTTTATTGATTTTTACCTCTTTGAAAGGTGCCGGTTTTACAATATTAGGTTTTTCAAAAGAATTGTAATCGGTCAGTTTGGAAGCGGTCAGAATCTCTCCGATAGCTTTCTTGGCTTTCGTATCACCCAGATTGATGGTGATTTCCTGCGCTTCATCAGCATCTACATTGGAAAGAGAAATATGGATCACCCCATCTTTATTTTTGGAAGCTGTGGCGCTCACCATCGGTACAGTGCGGTTATCACGTACACTTATCTTTTCGCAGGTCAGGTCGATAGGAAGATAAGTGGCATCCTGGTGTACTTTATACATCTTGAAGACATAATAAGTAGGCGTCAATACCATTTCTTTGTCTTTCGTCAGAATCATCGATTGAAGTACGTTGACAATTTGTGCGATATTTGCCATCTTCAGGCGGTCTGTATATTTATGGAATACATCAAGACTTAAAGAAGCCACGAAAGCATCACGCAACGTGTTCTGCTGATACAGATGTCCTTTGATGGTTCCGGGTTCCTCATCCCACCAGGTTCCCCATTCGTCCAGTAAGAGAGCGATTTTTTTGTCCTTGTCATATTTATCCATGATGGTACAATGTTTCTTGAGTACATCTTCCACTTCCAGACATTTGCCCATCGTCCAGTAATAATCATCCTTGTTGAATTGAGTGGCTGATCCTTTGCTGCCACTCCATCCGGTTACGGTATAATAGTGCAGAGAAAGACCGTCCATCCGGTGTCCTACGCGATTCATCAATACATCTGTCCATTTGTAATCATAGTCACTTGCGCCACTGGCAATCTTGAACAGACGGTTGCCGTCATAATTGCGGCAATAAGTAGAATAACGACGATATAAGTCTGCGTAATATTCCGGACGCATGCTGCCACCGCACCCCCAGCTTTCATTTCCTACGCCGAGATATTTCAATTTCCATGCTTTGTCGCGACCATTCTTACGGCGAAGGTTGGCCATAGGCGAGTCTCCGTCAGAAGTCATATATTCCACCCATTTGGCAAGCTCTTCCACTGTGCCGCTACCTACATTTCCACTCACGTATGGTTCGCAACCCAGCATTTCGCAAAGATTCAAAAACTCGTGTGTTCCGAAACTGTTGTCTTCAATGGTACCGCCCCAGTTGTTGTTCACCATCTTCGGACGGTTCTCTTTCGGACCAATGCCGTCCATCCAGTGGTATTCATCGGCAAAGCATCCGCCCGGCCAGCGAAGAACGGGAACGGACAAGTCTTTCAGTGCATTGAATACGTCTGTGCGATATCCCTTGATATTAGGAATATTCGAGTTTTCGCCTACCCAAAGAC
Source organism: Bacteroides sp. D22 (assembly GCF_000163675.1). Classification (NCBI taxonomy): domain Bacteria; kingdom Pseudomonadati; phylum Bacteroidota; class Bacteroidia; order Bacteroidales; family Bacteroidaceae; genus Bacteroides; species Bacteroides sp. D22. The sequence goes on from NZ_GG774828.1 coordinate 19,448, forward strand.
CGCCGTAGATACATGAACCCAGGTGTTCGGCAAACTGGCCGTAAATTTCCTTCGGTATGATTTCTTTGCCTTGGTCGGCATGTACGGTTATGGTAGCACTCTTTTGTGCAGAAAGAGATACAGATGCTGCCAGAAAAGCCGTGCTGACTAATAGTTTTGCTTTCATAAATGGTATTTGTTTAATGATTATTTTTTACCACAGATTACGCAGATTATCACAGATTGATTTTATTCTGACTACTATCATGTTATAACCCATAAATAATCTGTGTTAATCCGTGTAATCTGTGGTGACTTCTATTTTAGTAAACGAACTTCATAAACGGCAGAGGTCCATTCCGTCCCGTCAGGGATAAAACGTATCGGACAACTACCCGTATTCAATTTTTGAGGCAAAACGTATGAAAGGGTTATGAAACCGTCTTTATCCGCTTCACTGACAGTTGGATGAATAGCCAACTTTTCGTTATTCAAAAGAATAGCCACTTTATTGCGGTCATCTTTCCGTACCGTAATCAGGAGGCGGCTTGCTTCTTCTTTCACTTTCAACTGATAGCCGAACCAACCTTTAGCACGTCGGAAATGCCGGTCTTTATTCGTCCCTGTTTCTGCCTGCTCATACTGGATGCCATGATCAGACTCCGGCTGCTGTTCGCCAGGGAAGATCAGGTCAATGGTTTGATTAGCTAATTCCGTTGCTTTTCGTTCAGCCGTTGCCATCTCTTCCTGAATCGCTTTAAACTGCTCTTCGCTTGCCTGTCGGAAATAAACGGCATAACGGGAATTATGCAGGCGGAAGAACGGGACGAGTTCCAATGCTTTGCCTTGTGCAGGATAAACCTCTCCGTTATAGCTGAAAGTAATCCGGCTATTCTGTTCTTTCTGAAGAGATTTGCAGATTGAATCTGGATTTCCTATCAGCATCGGGACTTCTTGCAAAGGAATTTGTTTGCCATGAGCGATATGTCCGCCACGGCTGTCATCGGCATATAAACCGTCAAGATGTTCTGTGCCTGTGGAAGCTGCAAGAACGATCGGACCATATAAGAAAGCATAATAATCTTTCTTGTCGGGAATCTGTTCCACGCTGACTTTCATAGGCAAGTGGAAAGTAACGACATCTCCTTTTTTCCATTTGCGGGAGAGAGGAAGATATTGGTTACCTTTTGCCATAATGAACATTTTTCTTTTTCCATTGATGCTGACGCTATATCCTTTGGATTGGTTCGCCCATTCCGGAATACGTATCATTAAAGTACGTTTTTTCTTAGGCGCTTCATCTATTCGCAAAGTTACCTTGCCGTCATCAGGGAAACAGGTTTCCTGTGTCAAAGTAATGCCTTGCTCTTTCCAGGTCAGTTGTGAAGGAATGAAGAGATTGACATAAAGAGTGTCTTTCCGATACGCATAGATAAATTCACCGTATTTGGTATGATTCTCCAAGCCTGAACCTACACAGCACCACATGGATGTTTCCGGTTGTGAGTACACACGATAGTGTCCCGGACGCATAGGAGTGAAGTAGACAAATCCACCTTTATCCGGCTCTTGTGACGCTAGAATATGATTGTAAAGCGCACGTTCGTAATAGTTTACGTAGTTGGGATCAGGTTCGTTTGTTTGATTCGGATTGTGAGAATTCTGATAAAGCATTTTGGTAAGACGGAGCATGTTGTAAGTATTACAGGTCTCCGGTCCTTGAACGTCGTTCAGCATGGACGTGAAGTTATCCGACGGATGGAAATGTTCGCGGACGCTATTTCCTCCGATGCAGACAGAACGGTGATTGACTACCGTGTTCCAGAAAAAACGGGCGGCATGATCCCATTCTGCAGCATGATTCCAATTCTTGTCGTCTTGTGAAAGTTCGGCTATTCGCTTGTAGCCGATCACTTTCGGAATCTGTGTGTTGGCGTGCATCCCCGTCAATTTGTCTTCTTCTTTGATAAGCGGGTCTAAGATGAGCTTGTGAGAGAAACGGCGTGCCAGTTCCAGATACTTCTTGTCGCCTGTGATTTCGGCTACGTCAGCGAACGTTTCGTTTAATCCGCCATGTTCGCTACGAAGCATATCCTGCATTTGTTCGTCGCTCAAGCCGGAAGTGATATCGATCATCCAATCTGTAAAAGCGATAAGCATTTGGCGTGCAAGGTCGCTTCCTGCATAGAGATATGCATCCCGCAATCCGGCGTAAGTCTTATGTATATTGTATAGAGGCACCCATTTGCCGTTAAGGTCGAAACCTCCGGCACGGATCTTTCCTGCTTTTATATCTTTCCAAAGTTGAAGGCTTCCCGGAGTTCCTCCGATGAATCCTGTGCCGACAGTTTGTTGTGCCCGGTTCAACTCATTCAGCATGTAGTTGAGGCGATTATAGACTGCGGTATCTCCGGTGGCGGCATACATCATGGAAAGTGCGGATAAATAATGTCCGCCGATATGTCCGTCCAATCCGGTATTTTCCCAATTGGTGTAGCTGGGGGCTTTAGGCTGTAACCCTGCTTCGCGGAGAAAAGGAGCGAGCAGACGGTCGGGGTCTAATGCAAGTATGTAATGTAAATCAGTCTGTTGAGCTTGCAGAAACGGACTATCCAATAGTTTCACATTCTGTAAAGGGAAGTAAGACACTTGTGGGGCGTTTTGAGCTTTGCCCAGTGAGATGGACAGCACAAGTGCAAGTATGAACGAGGTGGTTTTCATGATAATAGTCTCCCCATCTCCCTCTCCAAAAGAGGAGAGGGGTGGAGATAATTAATGTTAATACTTAGTTAGAATTGGCTCTTGATAAACAGCGATTTATCGGCAATCTCTGATGAACAACAATGGATTGCCGACTGTCAATTATTTAAATTTGACTGCTGCCTCTTCGATAGGCAATCCTGCCTTGTAATTTTCGATGTATGCATTGAAGCCGGCTACATCTTCGGGCGTAGGTGATACCTCGATACCCGCGTCACCGACAAATACGCTTTCATCCAGAAAATCGGCAAGAGATTGTTTCTTTTCATTGTTCACGAGGTAAGAACCTAACAGGGCAATACCCCAGGCACCACCTTCACCGGCTGTTTCCATCACGGAAATAGGCGAGTTGATGGCTGCAGCAAGTATTCTTTGGCCTACTCCCTTTGTTCTGAATAATCCTCCGTGACCAGTAATTCTGTCCACTTTGATTTTTTCTTCGTTGAACAGGATGTCGTTACCAATCTTGAGTACTCCTACCGAAGCATACAAGTGAGTCCGCATAAAGTTTGCCAGGTTGAACTTGTCATTTGCCGAACGTACAAACAAAGGTCTTCCGTCAGCAAGTCCTGTTACAGGCTCGCCTGAAATATAATTGTATGAAAGCAAACCTCCACAATCAGTATCACCAGTGAGCGCAATATTGTAGAGTTTACTATAGATTTCATCCATATCTACAGGTATGCCCAGAAGCTCCTGGTATTCCTTGAACAAGTTAACCCATGCGTTGAGATCAGAAGTGCAGTTGTTGCAATGCACCATGGCTACCAGACTTCCGTCAGGAGTTGTCACCATGTCAATCATTTCGTATGGCTTCGACAGTTCTTTCTCCAATACAATCATTGAGAATGAAGAGGTACCTGCGGATACATTTCCGGTACGTTGTTTGACTGCGTTAGTCGCAACCATTCCGGTACCTGCGTCTCCTTCCGGCGGACAAACCGGTATTCCTGCCTTCAAATGACCCGATGCATCGAGTTTTTTACTTCCTTCCGGAGTGAGGACACCGGCATTTTCACCAGCTGACAATACTTTAGGCAGAATATCTTCCAGTTTCCAGTTATATTCTTTCGGAGCAATCAGTTTGTTGAACTTAGCCACCATTTCAGCCGAATAGTTATGGGTAGTCGGATCAATAGGAAGCATACCTGATGCATCACCTATTCCCAGCACCTTTTCGCCTGTGATCTGCCAATGCACATAACCTGCTAGAGTGGTCAGGAAGTCGATTTCATTAACGTGTGATTCATTGTCTAAAATAGCCTGATACAAGTGGGAAATGCTCCAACGCAGAGGGATATTATAGACAAATAGTTCGGATAAAGCAGCCGCTGCGCGACCTGTATTAGTGTTTCTCCAAGTGCGGAAAGGCACGAGGATTTCTTCTTTTTTGTTGAATGGCATATAACCATGCATCATAGCGCTGACACCGATGGCAGCCAGAGTCTCGATCTCTATGCCGTATGCATTCTTTACGTTAGTACGAAGATCAGCATAACAATCTTGCAGCCCTGACCAGATGGCTTCAATGCTATACGTCCAAAGTCCGTCAACTAACTGGTTTTCCCAAGTGTGGCTACCTTGAGCAATAGGCTTGTTTTCCTGGTCGATCAAGACAGCTTTTATTCGTGTAGAACCGAGTTCTATACCAAGAATTGCTTTACCTGCCTCGATGGTTGATTTTGCATCTAATTTCATGTTGAAATCAATATTTTAAGGTATAACGATCATTATAAAAAAATCAAGTTTCGCAAAAACTTAACGAAATAATTAAGCCATGCGAAACTTGAATAATTGTTTTTAGCAAAGTGCTTTATTCAACATGTAATAAACTTCGTTCATGCGCAGTTCTTTCTTGAAGCAGCTGATCGTAGTATCCTTGTTAATATGCACCATTTCGATACCTGCGATTTCAGCATAATCTTCCCAATATTCTGCTGTCAGGTCGTAAGAGAAGCAAGAGTGGTGAGTTCCACCAGCCAGAATCCATGCACCTGCACCTACTTCAAGGTTTGGCATCGGAATCCAGAGAGCAGAAGCAACCGGCAACTTAGGCAGCGGTTTCGGCTCGATACATTCTACGTCGTTCACGATCAGACGGAAACGGTTACCCATATCTACAACAGTAGCAGTACAGCCTGTACCTACTTTTGAAGTGAAGACCAGACGTGCAGTCTGACTCTTGCGGATACCTATACCGAGGAAGTGTACTTCCAGGCGAGGTTTGTTGGCTGCGATAAGCGGACAGATTTCCAACATGTGTGACTGAAGGATAGAGCTGTTTGCACCATCGAAGTTCAGTGTGTAATCTTCCAGGAATGAACAGCCTTTAGGAAGACCCTGATTCATTACCCATACAGTGCGGTACAGAGCAGCCGATTTCCAGTCACCTTCAGCACCGAATCCATAACCTTCCGCCATCAGACGTTGTGAAGCAAGACCCGGGATTTGATCGAAACCATTGTATTCAATGTCGCCCAAATCGTCGAAGTTGGTAGTAAATCCTTTGGCACCTTTTGCTTTCAGGATAGCACGTATAGCCAGTTCAGCCTTGGCAGCATTCCATACTTTCTGGTAAGCTTCAGTTGATTTATCTTCCAGAGAAGCATCGTGATCGTATTCCTTGAAGTAAGTAGCTACCAATGCATCTACCTCTTCATTTTTGATATCCTTGTGATATTCCATCAATTCGCTTACCGGACAGTAATCTACGTGGTAACCCATACGTTGTTCAGCTTCCACTTTATCACCATCGGTTACAGCTACGTTGTTCATCTGATCGCCGAAACGGATAATCAGCATATCCTGTGAATCTGCCCAACCGGCACAAACACGCATCCAAACGGCAATCTTATGCAAAGTCTCTTCCTCTTTCCAGTAACCTACCACTACTTTACGACGGATACGCATACGGGTGCAGATATGTCCGAATTCGCGGTCACCGTGAGCAGACTGGTTCAGGTTCATGAAATCCATGTCCATTGTATCCCAAGGAATTTCCTTGTTGAATTGAGTATGCAGGTGCAACAAAGGCTTCTTCAACTGTTGCAAGCCGTGAATCCACATTTTAGCAGGAGAGAACGTATGCATCCAAGTGATAACACCGACACACTTTTCGTCATTATTGGCTGCTTTGAAAACAGCTTCCACTTCTTTAGAAGAATTAGCTGTTCCTTTGTATACCACCTTTACAGGAAGTTTACCGGATTCGTTCAATCCGTTAACCATTTCATTAGAGTGTGCATCTACTGCGATTACTGCGTCACCTCCGTACAAAAGCTGTGCTCCTGTTACGAACCATACTTCATATTGATTAAATGCGTTCATAATGTTATTGCTTTAATTGTTATTGTTCTAATTTTTAATCTTTAATTATTTCTGTCCGTAATAAGCATTCGGACCATGCTTGCGGCTGAAATGTTTTTCTATCAGCAGCGGATTCATTGTTAAATTGGGATTCACCGCATAAGCGATACTTGCCATTTTAGCTACCTGTTCCATAACCACAGCATTGTGTACGGCATCATACGCGTCTTTTCCCCAAGAGAAAGGACCATGATTTTTCACCAATACTCCCGGTGTATGTACAGGGTTCAAGCCTTCAAAACGTTTCACTATCACATTACCGGTTTCCAGCTCGTAAGCACCTTTCACTTCCGCTTCTGTCATATCCGCTGTGCAGGGAATGGCATCATGGAAATAATCTGCATGAGTGGTTCCGATATTCGGAATGTCACATCCGGCTTGTGCCCAGGCTGTTGCATAGGTAGAGTGCGTATGTACCACTCCTCCGATCTCCGGAAATGCTTTGTAAAGTATTACGTGAGTAGGAGTATCCGAGGATGGCTTCAGCCGTCCTTCAACGACCTTGCCATCCAGATCCACTACTACCATATCTTCGGCTTTCATATCATCATAACTTACACCACTGGGTTTGATTACTACCAATCCGCTTTCACGGTCGATGGCAGAAACATTTCCCCAAGTAAAGATGACTAATCCATGCTTTACCAATTCGAGATTGGCATGAAATACTTTTTCTTTTAGTTCTTCCAGCATAATGATTATAATTTAAATTTCGGGTCCTTGCGGTAAGCCTTGCTATTGAACTTATATAAGGCAGCACCACGTTTCGAACCCAGTTTGTCAATTTTATCAGTCTTTTCTATATAATCCATTTCAGCCACTCTTTTACGGAAATTCCGTTTATCCATTGTTTCACCGTAAATGGCTTCATATAAACTTTGTAATTGGGATAATGTAAATAGCTTCGGCAATAGATTGAAACCGATGGGCTCTACAGATGCTTTCTGTTTCATCAGTTCCCGTGCTTTTTCTACCATTTCAGGATGGTCGAAGATAAGCGGGGGAAGTTCATTTATATTCACCCAGTAAGCATTGTGTTTCTGAACCTGTTTCCGGTCATACTCATTGATGTTAATCAATGCATAATAAGCCACGGAGATAACCCGTTCACCCGGATCGCGATCGATAGCTCCAAAAGCTCCCACCTGTTCCATGTAAACGTTTTCCAGTCCGGTAAGCTCATGCAATACACGTTTAGCGGCATCATCCACACTTTCATTGTTTTGTACAAATCCTCCCATCAGTGACCATTCACCCATTGCCGGCTCGAAGTTTCTCTTTAACAATAACAGGCTGATTTCCCCTTCGTAGAAACCGAAAATGATACAGTCTATGCCGACATAGAAGGCCGGATTCGAGCTATAATAAACCTTTTCCCGCCCCTTTTCCAAAGAGGGGGAATTAGAGGTTATCATTGGCTCTTGTGAATTATCTTTATCCATTTAGATTGTGATTTTAGTTATAATAAAACAGTCTTTCCGTAGATAAGACTATTTTCAGGCTTCTCTTTCAACCCTTCCTCAAGAGGAGGGTTGAAAGAGAAGCTTATTTTTACCAGAAATACCAGTAGAAAGCAGCAGTAATGGCCAGAATAATTACCGTATGAATAATATCCCAGTGATTCCAGCTTGCACGTGTAGCGGCTTTTTGTTTCTTAGTAGCCGTACCGAATACTAGTCCCTGAATCTTTTCTGCAGTTGGAGCTTCTGTTGCCAGACTGACTACGATTACTACAATAATACAGAACAGGAACATCCATCCACAGAAGAATAACCAGTTCATGTCATAGAACAAATATTTGAATGTAGAATCAGCTACTTCACCTGCGTTGCTATAATATACTTTTGCGCCGAGGCGGGTCAACCCGATTACCATGCCGGAGATCAATCCCCACATACCACCCTGGGCGGAAGTACGTTTCCAGCAGATCCCCAGTAAGAAAGCGGCAGCGATACCTGGTGCCAATACAGACTGAACATCCTGCAAGTAAGTATAAAGTACATCACCTACACTACGCATGATAGGAATCCAAAGAATACCTAAAACAACGATTACAATTGTTGCAATCTGACCGATACCCACCAGCTTCTTTTCCGGAGTTTCCGGTTTGAAACGTTTGTAAAAGTCGATAGTAAACAACATGGCTGATGAGTTAAACAGAGATGCAAGGGAACTCATCAAAGCGGCAAGAATACCACATACTACCAAACCTTTCACGCCCGCAGGAAGTAATTTGGCTACTAATGTCGGGAAGGCGGCATCAGCATTTGCTGTTCCGTTAGCCAGCATCGGTAAGAAACCTTCACCACCGGCACCGATATATTTTTGATGTAATGCAAATGCAATCATACCAGGAATCAAGAAAAGGAATACGGGTAGCAGTTTCAGATAAGCACCGAAAATAGTACCACGACGAGCTTCCATTTCATTTTTACCTGAAAGTACACGTTGTACGATGAACTGGTCGGTACACCAGTACCAGAAACCGATAATAGCCGAACCGATCAAAGCACCCAACCAAGGGAAGTTTGCATCATCGTTGCTACGAATCAGGTTAGTCATTGTATCACCGTAATCATTTACAGTAACAGCGCCGCAGACTCTCATCATTTCGTCCCATCCACCTAATTCTTTGAAACCGAGCACTAGAATTATTAATGATCCTAGCAGTAGGATAGGGGTTTGAAGAACAGAAGTGTAAAGAACTGATTTCATACCACCGAAGATAGTATAAAGCGCAGTTAACACTACCAGACCGATAGCTGCAATCCAGAAGAAATCAATTCCCCAAAGCTCTTTGATACCGAATACTTGTTGGAATACGAGGCCACCGGCATAAACAGTTACGGCTACTTTGGTCAATACATAACTTACAAGAGAAATAACAGATAAAATAGTACGTGATTGAGGATTATAACGACGCTCCAGGAATTCCGGCATTGTATATACCATGCTTCGTGTATAGAAAGGAACGAATACCCATCCCAAAATCAAGATCATCCATCCCTGGATTTCCCAGTGTGCCATAGCCATACCACTGGATGCTCCGGCTCCTGCCAGTCCGATCAAATGTTCCGAACCAATGTTTGATGCAAAGATAGAGGCACCGATTGCAAGCCATGTTGCGTCGCGTCCACCCAAAAAATAATCCGCCGAGTCATTTTGTTTTTGTCTGACTACCCAAACAATAATACCGATCAGAGCCAGAAAAAAGACTCCGATTACTAGCCAATCTAATGCTTCCACAATAAATATGATTTATAAGTTAATATTATTTCTCTACAGAGAATTTGAAAATACATTCGCTATTATAAGTTTGTCCCGGTTCCAGTACAACAGAAGGCCAGTCTGCCTTGTTGGGGCTATCTGGATAGTGTTGTGTTTCCAGGCAGACAGAAGCACGTTGGTTGTAAACGATACCTTTCTTTCCGGTTACGGTTCCATCAAGGAAGTTTCCTGTGTAAACCTGTACACCCGGTTCGTTGGTATATACTTCCAGAGTGATGCCGCTTTCAGGTGAAGTTAGTTTGGCTGCTACTTGAGAAAGATCTCCCTTAGTGTTGAGCACCCAGTTGTGGTCATACCCTTTTCCGTTCTTCAGTTGAACGAAATCATAATTGTTGATCTCTTTGCCTACCGCTTTCGGAGTGGTGAAGTCCATCGGAGTGTCTTTTACCGGAGCGATTTCGCCTGTAGTCATAAAAGTACTGTCTACCGGAGTATAATAGTCTGCGTTCACATACAGTATGTTGTCAGTTGAAGCTTTTGACGGATCACCAGCCAGATTGAAGTAAGAATGGTTGGTCATATTGATGATCGTCTTTTTATCGGTAGTTGCGCTATATTTGATGTCGATAGCGTTGTCTTCAGTTAGTTTATAGGTCACTTTAGCTGTTACATTCCCCGGGAAGTTTTCGTCTCCGTCCGGTGAGACAAGTGTCAGTTCCAACGTTGTCGGATCAATCAGATTAGCTTCATAAACTTTGTATTGCCAACCTTTCGGACCTCCATGCAGGCAGTGGCCGAAATTGTTTTGCGGCAGTTGGATGGTATCACCGTCCAATGCGAAACGTCCCTGGTTGATACGGTTTGCATAGCGTCCGATAGAAGCACCAAAGTCGCTGGGTACATTAATATAGTCAGCAATGCTGTCAAAACCTAAAACTACATCCTGCATCTTACCGTTCTTATCGGGTACCATGACAGACACGATACGTCCTCCGAAGTTAGTGATGCATACTTCCATACCTGCCTTGTTCTTTAAGGTATAAAGAGCTGTTTGGGCATTGTTCACTTCTGTTTGAAATTTTACCGGGTCGAGACCGGACAAGGTCAGCTCGGAAGCCGGCTTGTTATTGCACGCAGCCAGCATCAGCGCGGCAAATCCTGCAAGTAGAAAATGTTTTTTCATGGTTTTATTTTTAATGTAAATGAGATGCTTATCTTATTTTGGGTGTAAAAGTAACACTTTCGTTTGGTGTATCAAATACACTCTTATATGTTGTGCAGCATAAATGGTGTATTTTATGATTTTCCATACACCTTATTATATATAAATGTACGCTTTCCATCCGTTTGTTTTTCATATAATAGAGCGTGCAAATAGGTGCTTTTTAATCTGGTTTCGTATTATAAATATCAGATGCGGATGGAAAATTGTGCAAATGAATGGAATTTGATCCTTTTTGACCGATAAACACCTATTAATGATAAATTTGGGTACGGAGAAAATAGAGAATCTGATTATCTTTGCATTTTAACTATATATAATTTTTTATTGAGAACCATGAGAAGATACGCAAATTTATTGGCAGTATTAGCCTTGTCTACTAACCTTGCCCTTCATGCGCAAACCAATGAGTTGGTGATACAGACGAAGAAGCTGGGTGCAGAAATCCAACCTACTATGTATGGACTCTTTTTTGAGGACATCAACTACGCTGCCGACGGCGGACTTTATGCCGAACTGGTGAAGAATCGTTCCTTTGAGTTTCCACAACACCTGATGGGATGGAAAACGTATGGAAAAGTGTCATTAATGAACGATGGTCCTTTTGAGCGTAATCCGCATTATGTGCGCCTTTCCGACCCCGGACACGCACATAAGCATACCGGATTGGATAACGAAGGTTTCTTCGGCATCGGTGTCAAGAAGGGAGAGGAGTATCGTTTCTCTGTTTGGGCGCGTTTGCCGCAAGGAAGTACGAAAGAAACATTGAGAATCGAACTTGTAGATACCCAATCAATGGGCGAACGTCAGGCACTTGTTGCAGGGAATCTTACGATTGATTCTAAGGACTGGAAAAAATACCAGATGATCTTGAAGCCCGGCAGTACTCATCCGAAATCCGTACTCCGTATTTTCCTTACCTCCAAAGGAACAGTAGATTTGGAGCACGTCTCCCTTTTTCCGGTTGATACCTGGAAAGGACATGAAAATGGGCTTCGTAAAGATTTGGCACAAGCATTGGCGGATATTCATCCCGGAGTCTTCCGCTTTCCCGGTGGTTGTATCGTAGAAGGTACCGACCTGGAGACTCGTTACGACTGGAAAAAATCAGTTGGCCCGGTAGAGAACCGTCCCTTAAATGAAAATCGTTGGCAGTATACTTTTACTCACCGATTCTTCCCTGATTATTATCAAAGCTATGGATTGGGATTCTACGAATATTTCCTGCTGTCTGAAGAAATGGGTGCGGCACCTCTGCCGATTCTGAATTGCGGACTTTCCTGCCAATATCAGAATAATGATCCGAAAGCTCACGTAGCAGTTTGTGATTTGGATAACTATATTCAGGATGCACTCGACCTGATTGAGTTTGCTAATGGAGACGTGAATACTACGTGGGGAAAAGTACGTGCCGATATGGGACATCCTGCTCCGTTTAACCTGAAGTTTATCGGTATCGGTAACGAACAATGGGGGAAAGAATATCCCGAACGTCTCGAACCGTTTATCAAAGCCATTCGTAAAGCTCACCCGGAAATCAAAATAGTAGGTAGCTCCGGTCCGAATTCCGAAGGAAAAGATTTTGATTATCTGTGGCCTGAAATGAAACGTCTGAAAGTTGATTTGGTGGACGAACATTTCTATCGTCCTGAAAGCTGGTTTCTGGCTCAAGGCGCCCGCTATGACAACTACGACCGTAAAGGTCCGAAAGTATTTGCCGGTGAATATGCCTGCCATGGAAAAGGAAAGAAATGGAATCATTACCATGCTGCTTTGCTAGAGGCTGCTTTTATGACCGGATTGGAACGTAATGCTGACATCGTTCACATGGCTACCTATGCTCCGCTTTTCGCTCATGTGGAAGGATGGCAATGGCGTCCTGATATGATTTGGTTCGATAACCTGAACTCTGTGCGTACCACTAGCTATTATGTACAACAACTGTATGCGCAGAATAAAGGAACAAATGTGCTTCCCCTTACCATGAATAAGAAAAATGTAACGGGAGCCGAAGGGCAGAACGGACTCTTTGCCAGTGCTGTTTACGATAAGGATAAGAATGAACTGATTGTAAAGGTTGCCAATACCTCCGCCACAGCTCAACCGATTTCCTTGAATTTTGAAGGATTGAAGAAACAAGATGTACTGTCTAATGGTCGTTGTATCAAACTTCGTTCGCTTGATTTGGATAAGGATAATACACTTGAACAACCTTTTGCCATCGTTCCGCAGGAAACTCCGGTATCTATTGAAGGCAATGTGTTTACTACCGAATTGGAACCCACTACGTTTGCAGTATATAAATTTACGAAGAAATAAGTAGAACTAATTAGATGTTATTAGATTAATAGATTTTAGATTTTTGTTAATTGTAAAAAGTAAGGGCGGCTCCCATCACGGAAGCCGCCCTTCTTAATTATTTAATAACGAATAAATTCTTATTCCAGTCTACGAGAACCGTCACCGATTACTACGTCATACACTTTCGGGCTTCTGCCGAATTTAGCTTTGAAAGCAGCTTTTGTTTTTTCAACGAAGTTATCGTACAACTCATCCTTAACAAGGTTGATAGTACAACCACCGAAGCCGCCACCCATAACGCGTGAACCGGTTACACCGTACTCTTTAGCGCAGTCATTCAGGAAGTCGAGTTCTTCGCAGCTTACTTCGTACAACTTGCTCATGCCGTGATGAGTTTCGTACATCTTCTTACCTACAGTTTCGTAATCATCCTTTTCCAATGCCTCGCAAACATCGAGTACACGTTGGATTTCTTCGATTACATATTCTGCACGCATATAGTCTTCAGCGCTGATATCAGCTTTCGCTTCTTCTAGCATAGCCATTGTACAGTCGCGCAGGAATTCTACGTGCGGATGTTTTTTCTGGATAGCGGCAACAGCAGCTTCACAGCTTTGGCGACGCTTGTTATAAGCAGAAGAAGCCAATTCGTGTTTCACAACTGAATCCATCAGAACCAGACGATAACCTTCCGGATGGAATGGGAAATACTGATACTCCAGTGAACGGCAATCCAGACGGATCAAGCTACCAGCTTTACCGAATACGGAAGCAAACTGGTCCATAATACCGCAGTTCACACCACAGTAATTATGTTCTGTAGCCTGGCCAACTTTAGCCAATTCAAATTTATCTATTTTGTTTTCACCGAACAGTTCGTTCAGTGCGAAAGCATACGTACTTTCCAAAGCGGCAGAAGAAGACATACCTGCACCCAGAGGCACATCACCTGCGAAAGCAGTATTGAATCCCTTCACATCAACGCCACGTTTAATCATTTCACGGCATACACCGAAAATATATCTTGCCCAGCTGGCGCGTGGAGCATCTTCTTCATTCAAACCAAATTCTACATAATCCTTCAAGTCGATAGAGTAAGCCTTTACTTTGTCAGTACCGTTAGGTTTGATTTCAGCAATCATCCCTTTGTCTACCGCTCCCGGAAAAACGAATCCACCGTTGTAGTCAGTGTGTTCACCGATCAGGTTGATACGGCCCGGAGAAGCATATAAAAATCCAGTAGTTCCGTCAAAGTGTTTAATGAATCGACTTCTTACGTATTCTGTATCCATGATATTTATATTTTAAAGGTGAATAAATTGAATTCTATTCTATGTGATTATTCCACAGGAATATCCTTATTTACATTCTTGCAACCTACCAAGCCGTAGAACAACAGGTAAGCCAGAGCAGCGATAATCAACCAGTAGCTAGCCATATAACCTACAGAGTCAGAGATACTTTGTTGGATCAACGGCAATACACCACCACCAACAACCATCATCATAAAGATACCGGAAGCCTGTGCTGTATATTTTCCTAAGCCTTCTACTGCAAGGTTGAAGATACCACCCCACATTACAGAAGTACAAAGACCGCAAAGTACAAGGAACAAGGCACTTACAGGAACCTGTGCCATCATAAAGCCTTCACCTACAGTATAACCCGGCATTGAAACCGTTACATCTTTCGGAGTGAAGATAGCGATCAATACGAAAATGATAGCAGTAGCAGAAACAGCGATCAACTGTGCACGGCTGGAAACCTTACCACTGATAGCACTACTTGCAGTACGTCCCACAAGCATCAGCAACCAATAGATAGCAGCGATAGCACCACCGATAGCAGCACCGTTCATCATGATACCGGCACCTTTATCGCTTGAATCGGCAAGATAGAAGTTCAGTGTACCCGGGATACCAATTTCAATACCTACATAAATAAAGATACCGATTACACCCAGTAAAGTGTGACGGAAGCTCCATGGACTGTGAGAGAATTTTTCTTTCTTCACTCCACCTTTCTGAAGGTGTGGTTCAGGAATAGCAACAAATGAGATAACGATAAATGCAGCAACGAATACACCCATAGCAACGAAGAGCAGAGGAGCAACGTCAGACATAGCAGTACTTGAAGTAACAGTACCGATCAAAGCACCTACGAAAAGCGGAGTCAATGTACCAGACAAAGAATTAAGAGCTCCACCAGTCTGAATCAACTGGTTACCTTTGTTACCACCGCCACCGAGAAGGTTCAACATCGGGTTTACCACTGTGTTAAGCATACAAACGCAGAAACCGCAGATGAATGCACCAAGCAGATAGATTACAAAGTTTAATTTGATAACATACTCACCGAATGCGAATACTTCAGCACCTGCTCCGAATAAGCTGGAAAGATACTGTGTGAACAAACCGAGGAAACCTACTGCCATTGCAATCAAAGCAGTCTTCTTGTAACCGATCTTAACGAGCATGTTACCGGCAGGAATTCCCATAAACAGGTAAGCCAGGAAGTTCATCATATTTCCCATCATACCTAAAGTGTTCGAACCCGCATATTCATTTCTCCAGATTGTTCCGAATGGAGCAGCGAGGTTTGTTACGAAAGAGATCATCGCAAAGATGAAGAACATCGTGATAATTGCGACGAGATTACCGTTCTTTTTTTCTTGTGTCATGGTTCAAAAAAAATGTTAGTTTATAAAATTAGGTTAGTTATTTTTCAAATCTTATTCTTCTACCGTAAATTTGTAGACAGTGATCTGTTGGTATTCATCACCCGGCAGCAAGGTAGCCGATGGGAAATGAGGTTTGTTCGGAGTATCCGGGAAACACTGTGCTTCAAAGCAGATAGCGCTTCTGGCAGGGAATGTAGCTCCGTGTGCACCTTCAAATCCGTTGAGCCAGTTGCCCGTATAGAGTTGTACCCCCGCTTCGGTGGTATATACTTCCATGATACGTCCGCTTTCCGGGTCCTTGCAAGTGGCAGCCAGGTCGAGCGAACCGCTTTCCATCTTGTTCAGTACATAACAGTGGTCATATCCTGCACCGAAAATCAGTTGCTGGAATTTGTCGTCGATACGTTCGCCTACAGTGTGCGGAGCACGGAAATCCATCGGAGTACCTTCTACTTTGGCAATTTCACCGGTAGGGATAGAAACTTCGTCGATAGGCGTATAGAAATCAGCGTTGATCGTAACGATGTGGTTGTTAACGGTAGGAGTAGGGTTGGAAATACCGGCGAGGTTGAAGAAACCGTGGTTAGTCAAGTTAACGACTGTAGCTTTGTCGGTGGTAGCGCGGTATTCGATAGTCAGTGCATTTACTTCATTTTCCAGGCGGTAAGTCATTTCCACTTCCAGATTGCCGGGGAATCCCTCTTCGCCGTCAGCAGAAACATAGTTGAATTGCACTGTGCTCTCATCAATCTGGACAGCATCCCAAACACGGGCGTGGAAACCGGTAGGTCCACCATGTAGAGAGTTAGGTCCGTTGTTAATCGTGAGTTCATGTTCTTCGCCGAACAAGGTGAATTTTCCTTTCGCGATACGGTTGCCGTAGCGTCCGATAGTAGTGCTTAGGAAAGGTTCCGGGCTGTTGATGACGTGGTCGATGCTGTCGTGTCCGAGGATTACATTAGCATACTTACCGTTTTTGTCCGGTACCATGATAGAAAGAATGGCGCATCCGTAATTGGTTACAGCTACTTCCATTCCCTTTGTGTTTTTGAGGATAAATAAATCAGTTTTCTTATCATTTATATCCTTTTGGAAATCTTTCCGGCTGAGCCCTGATAGATTCCCTTCTGTTGGGAATGTGTTATTCATGTCTGGTATTATTAAAAATTTCCTGCAAATAAAGGGAAATTCTTTCTTACTCACAAATTATTCCGACTAAATATGACAGGTGCTTTAGGAAAGTTTAGCTTTATTACTTCATCTTCTTTGGATGCAAGGACAAAAGATGATTTCTTAAATGAATTTTCATCCTCCTTTTCTTAAAAACTGAACTATTTTTTGTATGTTTGTTCCCGGATTGTAACAATCCGAGCGAATTTAATCTAAGTTTATAACAAGAAAAACAAAAATGTATCCATTAAAATTCGAACCTATTCTGAAGCAGACGCTTTGGGGGGGCGACAAAATTATTCCGTTCAAGCATTTGAATTCAGACTTGAAAGGAGTAGGAGAAAGCTGGGAGATTTCCGGTGTTGAGAACAATGAATCCGTAGTGGCTAATGGCCCGGATAAAGGTTTAACCTTGGCCGATATGGTAAGAAAGTATCGTGAGGAACTGGTTGGTGAAGCGAATTATGCCCGTTTCGGCAATAAATTCCCACTGCTCATTAAGTTCATCGACGCCAAACAGGATTTGTCAATCCAGGTACACCCAACAGATGAGTTGGCGAAGAAACGCCACAATTCGATGGGAAAAACCGAGATGTGGTATGTGGTAGATGCCGACAAAGGAGCTAAATTGCGTTCAGGATTCTCTGAACAGATTACCCCGAAAGAATATAAAGAACGCGTGTTGAACAATACGATTACCGACGTATTGCAGGAATATGAAATTCATCCGGGTGATGTATTCTTCCTTCCTGCCGGACGTGTGCACAGCATCGGGGCAGGTTCTTTCATCGCCGAGATTCAGCAAACTTCTGATATAACTTATCGTATCTACGATTTCAACCGTAAAGATGCGAATGGTAAAACCCGCGAACTTCACACCGATTTAGCCCGTGAAGCCATCAACTACGAAGTATTGGATGACTATCGTACTAAATACGAACCGTTGAAGGACGAACCGGTAGAACTGGTTGCCTGCACTTACTTCACGACTTCTCTGTATGACATGACTGAAGAAATCAGTTGTGACTATTCCGAACTCGATTCATTCGTGATCTTTATCTGTATGGAAGGATCATGTACAATGAGAGACAATGAAGGTAATGAACTGACTGTTAGTGCAGGAGAATCTATCCTGTTGCCTGCTACCACGCAAGATGTCACTATCACTCCCGAAGGAGGAAGTGTGAAATTGCTGGAAACATACGTATAAGATAATAGCGTACAAAATGAAGGTCATCCGACTTTGTTTCATCCTCATGATGGGCAAAGCCGGATGACTTTTTTTATTACTAATAGAATAAAAACGGCAAAAAACTCTTTAACTATATTTATTAAAAAGTTTATCTGGAACACACAAAAAGATTCGTTCTTTTGCCGCTTGCCAAATGGCATAATATATAAAATAACTAGTGATGTAATGAGGAACAAAAATGGATTTAGCCGATGTGCAGAGTTCTACATCGGCCGTTTGCGAAAGGAGGGACGCTATTCTACGGCGCATGTCTACAAGAATGCCCTCTTCTCTTTCAGCAAGTTTTGCGGCACGCTCAATGTGTCGTTCAGACAAGTCACCCGGGAAAGTTTACGACGCTACGGGCAGTATCTTTACGAGTGTGGCTTGAAACCCAACACGATCTCTACGTATATGCGTATGCTTCGTAGTATTTATAACCGGGGAGTAGAAGCGGGCATTGCGCCTTATGTGCCGCGACTGTTTCATGATGTTTATACCGGTGTCGATGTTCGCCAGAAGAAGGCCCTGCCTGCTGTCGAATTGCATAAGCTTCTGTATGAGGACCCCAAGTCGGAGCGTTTGCGTCGTACACAGGCTATTGCTGCCCTGATGTTCCAGTTTTGTGGAATGTCGTTCGCTGATCTGGCTCACCTGGAGAAATCAGCTTTGGAACAGAATGTGTTGCGATACAACCGTATCAAAACTAAAACCCCGATGAGTGTGGAAGTGCTTGATACAGCCAGAGAAATGATTAACCAGCTTCGCAATAGGGAAGATGCACAACCCGATTGTCCGGATTATCTGTTTGACATCCTTAGCGGCGATCAAAAACGTCTGGATGAAAGAGGGTACCGGGAATATCAGTCCGCTCTTCGCCAATTCAATAATTGTTTGAAGGACTTGGCAAGAGCCTTGCATTTGCAATCTCCAGTCACTTCCTATACACTTCGCCATTCTTGGGCAACGACAGCGAAGTATCGGGGAGTACCTATTGAAATGATTAGTGAATCATTGGGCCATAAATCTATAAAAACCACACAAATCTATTTGAAAGGCTTTGGACTTAAAGAACGTACAGAGGTAAATAAAGGGAATTTATCTTACATTAAAAACTGTTGTGTAGGCAGGGCAAAAAGTGCAAAGTATTAGTATTCAGAACTAAAGTATGTGTGTTACTTCTTAGGTAACGGAACTTAAATTTGACGCAAAGATAGACAAAAACATAAATAGTAAGCAAATATTCTTCCACTTTTTTTCGTTTTATCTGAAATATAGGAAAAAAACTATCCGAACATGAAATAACTTTATTTTCATGTTCTAAACTTTTTATTGCCTAATCTCTGGATTTTTCCTGTTGAGTATTAGGCAGTTCCTTTCTTGTGCCCTATTCCTATATGTGATTTCCATTTTTATAGAGACGCGCGCCTTGTGTGTGTATTGTCCGTTACCTAAGAAGTAACGGAATAACATGAGGTAAAAAAACATGATTTTAACAAAACCAAAATCACTTAGTGCTGGGCCTAGCGATGGGACAGGGGAAGGCGTAGCACACTCTAAACGCTGGTATGTTGCTCTGGTTCGTATGCACCACGAGAAGAAGGTAGCCGAACGTTTAGACAAAATGGGGATCGAGAATTTCGTCCCTGTCCAACAAGAAATTCATCAGTGGAGTGACCGGCGCAAGGTAGTTGAGTCTGTCCTTCTTCCAATGATGGTGTTTGTGCACGTAAATCCGAAAGAACGCAAAGAAGTTCTGGGTTTTTCTACAGTGAGCCGTTATATGGTGATGCGTGGTGAGAGCTCTCCGGCGGTGATTCCAGATGAGCAGATGGCTCGTTTCCGTTTCATGCTCGACTATTCCGAGGAAGCTATTTGTATGAACAGCTCTCCTTTGGCACGTGGTGAGAAGGTCCGTGTTGTGAAAGGACCTCTGACCGGGCTGGTTGGTGAACTGGTCAATGTCGATGGCAAAAGCAAGATTGCCGTCCGGCTGAATATGCTGGGATGCGCTTGCGTTAATATGCCTATTGGCTATGTCGAGGCTGTCTGCGAGAAAAACTAATCCCGTCATCATTTATCCACCATTTACATGAATACGAAATTATCCGGTGCTTTTGCACTGATATTCTTTTTCTTCTTTCTCTCGGCTTGCCAGTCCTATAAGAAAGTACCTTACTTGCAGGATGCGGAGATTTTGAAACAGGCGAATACGCAAGTTGCGCCTGTTCAGGACGCAAGACTGATACCGGGTGATGAAGTTTCCATTCTTGTTTCCACTTCCGATCCGGTTGTTTCGCAGCCTTTCAATGCGCAAGGCAGTACGTTTCTATTGGACGATCAGGGAAATATCAATTATCCGGTTTTAGGTAAACTTCCTTTGAACGGTTTAACAAGTCGTGAAGCTGAAAACCTGATAACGGATAGACTGAAATCTTACGTGAAAGAAAGACCTACGGTAGTAGTCCGTATGTCCGGTTTTAAAATTTCCGTTTTGGGCGAAGTGGCCTCTCCCGGTGTTTATCCGGTAGTGAATGAGCAGATCAATGTGCTCGAGGCCCTTGCCATGGCAGGAGATTTGACTATTTATGGTGTTCGTGATAATGTAAAACTAATCCGCGAAGACAGGAATGGGCATAAACAGTTTGTTACACTCAACCTGAACGACGCGGATTTGTTATTATCTCCTTACTATCAGTTGCAACAGAATGACATCCTGTATGTCACTCCTAATAAAACCAAAGCGCAGAGCGCAGACATCGGAACAAGTACGACGATGTGGGTTTCGGGATTTTCCATTCTGGTATCTATTGCCAGTTTGCTGGTCAATATACTTAGATAATACCATCTAATTCCCGGTACTCCTCCGTACAATTAAAACACGGACACTCCTTTATCGGATTCAAATCATGATGGCCTACAATCAACGTCTTAGGAAATATTTTCCTCAATTCGCGGAGCAGACCGAGCAAAGAAGCCCGTTGTGCCAATGTACGCGTGTCTTTGGGACGTCCCGCCATATCCAGCCCTCCTTCGTAACAAATACCTATCGAATGGGTGTTATGGTCACGGCAGTGTGCCCCGACCTTTTCCAGAGGACGGCCTTGGTAGATTTCTCCATCCCGGGTGATGTAGAAATGATAGCCGATGTCACGGAATCTCCGGTGAAGGATATGATCTTGACGGCAAGCCTCCGCCGAAAGGGACTTTCCTTCCGGCGTGGCACTGCAATGAATGATAATCAGAGTGATGGTACGCATAAGGCTACATACAGCTCTGTACTCCGATCAGACCTCCGATAGCGGTGGCAACGGTGATAATCACTTTGATGATGAAGCTCCATACGGAGCGGGGAGAAGATGAATTACTCATGATGTTACTTTTTTAAAGATTAAAAATAAAGGATTTAGGATTAAGCAGCCGGATCAGGCGCTTCACCGCCACCATCCGGTTTCGGATCAGGGGTATCACCCGAATCAGAACCTCCTCCGGCAGTTGTTGGTTTCTGATATTCGGCCTGCTGTTTCAACTGGCTGTCGAGTTTCAGGTTGGTGGTTGACAAATTACCGGTAGCACGGGCTTTCAGACGCATACCAGTGATGTTTTTCTCCAATGAGAAATCTTCCAGCGTATCAGCTGCCTTACTGCGGATGCCCACACCAAAGATGGCAAGGTCGTCGATTTTCACACATTTGCCGTCGAGCAGCAGTTCCTTGATGCAGTCTACCATGTCGGAAAGCACACCTTTGATGACACCACCGGAATACGGTGAATTGTGTTTTGACATGTGTTCGGCAAGCTTAGCCAAATCAAACGTCTCGTCGCTTACCGCACGGGCGAACCACTTGCCTGCATTCAGGCCTTTTTGCTGTTGGTTTTGATAAATTTTGTAACGAATCATAAAACAATAAATTAAAGGGTTAAACATTGTGTCCGGGGGATTCTTTTCCCTTTCGACGATACAAAGATACAACCCTGAAACCCGCAGAAATCAATAGTCTACAGTTGCACGCGATTGTTGTCAATTATGCGCAGTAACGGTCGGTTATTCAATGGAAAAACGTAGGATATGTGAATATGTTTTGTTATTTTTGTAATTGTAAATCAGAAACTTATTCATCATGAACGAATTCAAAATACGCGCCTACGGTCGCATGGAACTGGCTCAACTTTATTCTCCGGAACTAACTGACATTGCTGCATATCGAAAGATGAAGAAATGGATCTCTTTATGTCCCGGACTTCTGCAACGCCTGTACGACTTAGGTTACGAATCAAAGCGCCGCTCATTCACCCCGTTGGAGGTGAGAGTGATTGTAGATGCCTTGGGAGAACCTTAGAAGAGCGGAAAAGTAAAGCACCGCTTTAGCAATCGTAAAGCTATGCTTTACCACCTCTAAAGCGCCGCTTTAGGATTCATGAAACGTCCTGTTGTTATATAAATGCAAAAAATGCACTTTTTCCGAGGGTTCCCTAACACACGCACACATGCGTGCGCGTATAAACGCCTTTATCGTCTGTATTGATAAGCAATCCTTTTTTTATCAGACGGTTCAGCCAGCTAAGAGCAGTGTTAGGTTTGATTTTCATCTTTTCAGCCTGCTCCAACAACTGTGCGCGGGTGAACTGGTTGCCCATCATTTCAAAAAGTGCATCCCGGTCGGCATTGGCTCTATGTTTGACCTCTGTGGAAGGAAGAAAAGACAAGATATGTGTGGCATGACGATAGAGCGGAGTTACAAGCTCCAGCACCGCATGGAAATCTTCAGCGGTGATTGTCACATCCCAACGGGTGATAATGCCGTCTTTGATATTATCGGCGGCAATCTCCTTGTCAGGGGTCAGCAGAGGGGAGGAAGAATCCTTGAACTGATAAGGCTGGTCGCATTCCAATGCACGAATCATAGCTATTTCTGCCATGATACGGCATGTATTGACAGCCAGTCGGGCTATGGAACTGCTCATTTCGTTATCGTTGGCAAGTCCCGAGCGGAAAAACAGATCGGCAAAGAGGGCATTGAACTCTTGCTTTTGCTCATCAGTGAGCCGGAGCGTATGAAGCCCGTGTGCTTTCATCAGGTCCAGTTGCTTTTTCCATTCCAGGCCTATGCCTGTGAAGATGGCTTCCAGATCGGTTTCGCCACTTTCAAACTGGTTGATCCATGTCCATATGCCGTGCATATAATAAAACAGCTGGCGCGAGAAAAGACCGTTCTCTGTCGAGGGAATGAGTGGTTTTACTTGTGCGGGTGTGCCGGAAAGCAGGAGGGAGAGATAGCTTTTCTTTACCTCCCGGTATTCCTGGTCGGTGCGCCGGTTGTACGACAGACGATCGTGGTCGAATGCTTTGCGGAGTGTATCGCTCCAGTGTCCGTATTCAGAACCGATAGCAGCGGAGATGGTATCCGCTTCGGTTTCGCAGATAAGTCCTGTGCCGTTGGCATCCATGATATTTTGCAGAATACCTGTTCCGGTGTTATTGCCCGAGATGAGAAACATTTTATTCTTGGGCATTTGAGGAGCTTCCACTTTGCAGCGCTCCTTTCCCATGGTATCATAGGCGGCTTTCTCTTTTTTGTAGGCCTTGACCTCTTCCGCTACTTTTTGGCGGATCTCGTCATGAATAGGCTCTACAAGCAGCCGGATGAACGAAAGAATTCCCTTACCCGAGGCGGAAGGAGCCACAATAAAACTTTGCAGGCAAGGAGACTGGAGTTTGCCGGCGTATGGACATCTCACATATCGCTCCATGCTGGCACCTATGGCGGTCAATGCTCCGAGCAGCATGACATCGCGTTGTGTGGGGCTGGTGGCATAACTCATGATGAGCAACAGGATTTTCGGCCAGTCCGCTTCGGTGAAAGAGGGCAATGGCTGGTTCGGGTCACTCCCGTCCTGCAGCTCTTCGGATTCGTCCGGTTCTTCATTGTCCACCTTATTATACACGTGCGTGTGTGTGAGATTTTTGGACGGTGCATTTCCTGCATTTTTTGCATTTTTCCGGTGGTTCATCATTTCCTCTTTGCAGAGAGTCACACCCGCCCTTTCAGCAAGATGGAATGCAGTGCCCAGATGGACATCTCCATGCCGGGTAGTAAGTGCGTTAGAGAATATCCGTTCGGCATGTTCCCGTTCGTACTTGGCAGACACCCGGCACAACCGATGGAAAAACTCGCGTCCCGCTTCTCCGCAATCCGTTGCGATGGCGAACGCCAGTTGTACATATTCAGCATACGTAGGGGCAATATCCGCTCCTGCAGTTTCAACCGCCTCACAGAGGCGGCATAACGATTCAATTTCGTCCATAATTTTAATTTATAGTTTTTAATATCTAATTATTTGTTGTTTCTAAACAACGCTCCCGGATCATGACTAAGAAAACAAGACCTAACAATGTCCTTACCGGAAAAGTCTACCCCTTTGCGTTTTTCTCCGAATGGAGGAGGTGTTTCAGTACCATAGAGCAACACAGTGAACATCATTGCCAGTTTCATATTTTCGATGATACTGTTTGTGTCGTTAGCCATGGGTAAATGATCGTAGGGTACGACTGCTTTCACACCCCGTCCGCTGGGACTGATAAACGTGAGTACAGGATGCAGAAGGTGGTCATTAAACAATGTACTGCGCATTTCCACTGCCTCCTGATAGGAATCGAGATGGTCGATATCTACCACCACCAGATGTGAAGAAGCTACGAAACATTTGCTGTTGCGACGCGAGAACGTACCACAGGGAGTCACATAAGGCAATAGTGATGCTTTTGCTGTCCGTATATCTCCGGAATTGCGTACTTGTTCGGTCAGAATTTTGAGATTCTCGTTGCAGGTTATTATTTGAAAAACTTGTTCTACGGAGACTTCGCAAGAGGGAATAAGTGTTGCAGGAGTAACAATCCGTCCCTGTTCATTTTTGATGGGAGCAATGGGAGGCATGAAATAAGACATTCTAAAATCGTTTGTCATAATGTTTATTATTTGAAGTTATCGCCTTGAATTTTCAAAACGCGGTGCGAAGGTAGAAATAGCTTTTAAATATATCGTTCAGACATGTCTGAACGGATATGCATAAAATTAACATATAATACAATGTATTTAACAACTAATAAAATTATAAACATGAAAAAATTTAATCATCCCGTACTGGGCCATTTCATCGCAGAGCAGTTTGAACGTGCTCACTTGTCAATAGAGGCTATGCGTAAAGAAATCCACATGGGAAAACCCACTTATTACAAGATGACATCTGGGGAGATTTACGTCTAAGTGATTTTACCCGTCTTTTTTCCTATTACTATGACAATCTCACAAAAGAAGAGTTTCGAGCCAAAATGGTAGAATGGGGAGAACTTTATATTGAGTATAGGGAGAAAAATGAGGATATGGATGAAAATCTAAATCAAGAATAAAGTAATGCAGGAAGTCCAACGTTTTAATAAAGTCCTAAAATCTTTTGTCCTTTCAGGGGACATCATCTTACTGAACTTACTGTTGTGGGTGTTTGGTTCTCTTTGGGGAAACCGTTCTCCTTTTGAGTTTTCCATGCCTCTTTTCCAGAACATGGCTTTGATGACTTTATGTTATCTGGTTTGCAACATCCGTTCAGGAGTGATCCTTCATCGTCCGGTGGTTCGCCCGGAACAAATCATGCTTCGGGTGGCCCGGAATATGATTCCTTTTGTATTGATAGTACTGGGGCTTTCGTACATATTCCATTTTGAATGTGTTAACCTGCGTCAGCTGGGGGCATTTTATGTAGTTCTCATTATCGTTATTATTTCTTATCGCCTGACGTTTCGATCTATTCTGGAGCTTTATCGTAAAAGTGGGGAAAATGTTCGAAAGGTAGTACTGGTGGGTAGCCATGAAAATATGCAGGAACTTTATCATTCCATGACGGATGATCCGACATCCGGATATCGTGTACTAGGATATTTTGAAGATTTTCCATCAGACCGCTATCCTATGAATATAGCTTATTTGGGACAGCCGTGCGAAGCTGTTGATTATTTGACCCGTAATGCGGGAAAGGTAGATCAGCTTTATTGCAGTCTTCCTTCCGCCCGTAGTACTGAAATTGTGCCGATTATCAACTATTGCGAGAATCATCTAATTCGTTTTTTCAGCGTTCCCAATGTCCGGAACTATCTGAAACGGAGAATGTATTTTGAAATGTTAGGTAATGTCCCGGTACTTTCTATCCGTCGTGAGCCACTTGAGTTATTGGAAAATCGTATTGTGAAACGTAGCTTTGATATTGTTTGCTCGCTACTGTTCCTTTGTACTCTTTTCCCGATTATATACATCATTGTGGGACTGGCTATAAAGATAAGTTCTCCTGGACCTGTCTTTTTCAAACAGAAACGAAGTGGTGAGGATGGTCGTGAATTTTGGTGCTATAAATTTCGTTCAATGCGGGTGAATGCACAAAGTGATACGCTTCAGGCTACGGAATGTGATCCTCGTAAAACCCGTATCGGTAATCTGATTCGCAAGACGAATGTGGATGAACTTCCCCAATTTATTAATGTCCTGAAGGGGGATATGTCTTTAGTGGGTCCCCGTCCGCACATGTTGAAGCACACAGAAGAATATTCTCATTTAATAAATAAATATATGGTTCGTCATTTTGTAAAGCCTGGTATTACAGGTTGGGCACAAGTGACAGGTTTCCGTGGAGAAACGAAGGAGCTTTGGCAGATGGAAGGACGTGTGCAACGTGACATCTGGTATATTGAGCATTGGACGTTTCTTTTGGATTTATATATCATGTATAAGACTGTGTATAATGTAATCCGCGGGGATAAAGAGGCTTATTAGGTGAGGAATTGGAAATTGAATAAAGATTAAATCAATAGTTGTAAAATTACATGAGTAGGTGGTTATGAGAAAACTGAAACGATTGACTTTGGGTGCGTTACTTGCTTTTTTGCTGGTATCCTGCCAATCATATAAGAAAGTGCCTTATTTGCAGGATACGGCTTTTGTGAATGATACAGAACAGAGTGTTCGTCAGACAGGTGTGAAGGTAATGCCAAAGGATTTGTTGACGATTGCCGTGTCTTGTTTTACTCCGGAACTGGCTGCACCTTTCAATCTGGTAAATTCGGGTACTGCTAGTGGAATGGAGGGAAAGACGGTGGGACAAGGAACCGCGTCATCTGCTCTACAGCAATATTTGGTAGATAATCAGGGGAATATCAACTTTCCAGTATTGGGTGAGATTCATGTAGGTGGATTGACTAAACTGGAAATAGAAAACTTGATTATAGAGAAATTGAAGGCTTATTTGAAAGAAGCACCGCTTGTAACTGTGCGTATTGTTAATTATCGGATTTCGGTATTGGGGGAAGTTACCAAGCCTGGCAGTTTTGTAGTCTCTAACGAGAAGATTAATCTCTTGGAAGCTCTTGCAATGGCAGGTGATTTGACCATTTATGGTATGCGTGATAATGTGAAACTGATCCGGACAGGGCAAGATAACAAGCAGGAAATTATTACTATGGACTTGAATAAGGCTGAAACGGTACTGTCTCCTTATTATCAGCTACAACAGAATGATGTAATTTATGTGACACCTAATAAGACTAAGGCTAAGAATTCGAATATTGGAACTAGTACGGGATTGTGGGTTTCTGCTACTTCTATCTTGTTTTCACTTGCAAATATATTGGTAATTTTATTAAATAAGTAATTAGTAATGAAAGAGAATTCGTATAACAATAATATGAGTGAATTAGACGAAGAGAAAGTAAATTATCAGGAAATTCTCTTTAAGTATATAATTCACTGGCCTTGGTTTGTTGCTTCCGTTTTAGCTTGTTTGGTTGGTGCTTGGATGTATTTACATTTTCAGACTCCTGTGTATCAGGTTTCTGCTTCTATCATGATTAAAGATGATAAAAAGAGTGGGAGCGGAAATGCTGCTGATATAGAAAGTTTGGGATTAGGTGGAATGATTACTTCTGCGCAGAGTATTGATAACGAGATAGAAGTACTACGTTCAAAGACAATATTGAAAGAAGTTATTAATAATCTCGAACTTTATATTACTTATTATGATGAGGATGAGTTTCCTAAAAAGGAGCTGTATAAAACCTCTCCCATAATTGTGAATTTGACGGCACAAGAGGCGGATAAATTGTCAAATGCAGCTTTGGTTGATATGAAGTTATCTCCAGAAGGTGGTTTGGATGTAAATCTAAAGATAGGCTTGAATGAATATAATAAGCATTTTGATAAACTTCCAGCGGTGTTACCTACGGATGCAGGGACATTTGGGTTTACATTGAAAGATTCTTTATCAAATGGGAAGATAGTAGGGCAAAGTGTAGTACGAAATATCAGTGCTGTAGTTAGTCAGCCTTTTGGAGTGGCAAAAGGATATCAGTGGGCATTGGAAATAGCACCTACCTCAAAAACGACTTCTGTAGCAGTTGTTTCATTGATGAATACGAATATACAGCGAGGACAGGACTTTATCAATAAGTTAATGGAAATGTATAATCGGAATACGAATAATGATAAAAATGAGGTTGCCGAAAAGACGAGAGAGTTTATCAATGAACGTATTAAGATTATTGATGAGGAACTTGGTACTACAGAGGATAAACTGGAAGCTTTTAAAAGAAATGCAGGATTGACGGATATCAGTAGTGATGCCCAATTAGCAGTATCGGGAAATGCTGAATATGAAAGAAAACGTGTAGAAAATGGAACTCAAATTAATTTAGTTCGTGATCTTAATAAATATATCAATAATCCGTCGAATGAGTATGAGGTGTTACCTAGTAATATCGGTTTATCTGATAATGGGCTAACTACTCAAATAGATCGTTATAATGAATTGATTATTGAGCGTAAGCGTTTACTCCGTACTTCTACGGAGAGTAATCCGATGATTGTAAATCTGGATACAAGTATTCGTGCCATGAAAGCAAATGTAAAAGCTGCTATTGATGGGACTTTACAAGGCTTGCTTATCGTGAAGGCTGATTTGGATCGTGAGTCCAGTCGTTTTTCCCGTCGTATCAGTGATGCTCCGGGGCAAGAACGGCAGTATGTAAGTATTGCACGTCAGCAGGAAATCAAGGCTGGGCTTTATTTGATGCTTTTGCAGAAACGTGAAGAGAATGCTATTACTTTAGCCGCTACTGCGAATAATGCGAAGATTATTGATGAGCCGGCGGTTGAAGGTGGGCCAGTATCTCCTAAGCCTAGGATA
This sequence comes from Bacteroides sp. D22, assembly GCF_000163675.1. Lineage (NCBI taxonomy): Bacteria > Pseudomonadati > Bacteroidota > Bacteroidia > Bacteroidales > Bacteroidaceae > Bacteroides > Bacteroides sp. D22. Next base: position 48,608 of record NZ_GG774828.1, read on the forward strand.
ATCTACTTAATTGCTTTAGTGGTAGGAGTGGGGTTGCCTGTCGGTACTATTTTCTTAATTGATCTGACTAAATTTAAAATAGAAGGTCGTGGCGATGTTGAGAAATTAACAAGGTTACCTATTGTCGGTGATGTACCGTTAACCAGCGAAAAAGCTGGTTCTATTGCTGTTTTTGAGAATCAGAATACTTTAATGAGCGAAACTTTCCGTAATATCCGTACTAACCTTCAGTTTATGCTTGAGAATGATCAGAAAGTAATTTTAGTGACTTCGACAGTTAGTGGTGAGGGTAAGTCTTTTATTTCTTCAAATCTTGCGATTAGTCTATCTCTGTTAGGAAAGAGGGTAGTAATTGTAGGGCTTGATATTCGTAAACCCGGTTTGAATAAGATTTTTAATATCCCTCGAAAGGAGCAAGGAATCACCCAATATCTGTCGAATCCAGAGAAAAATCTAATGGATTTTGTTCAGATTTCAGATTTCAGTAAGAATTTATATATTCTTCCAGGTGGAACAGTACCACCTAATCCTACGGAATTACTGGCTCGTGATGGATTAGATAAAGCGATTGAAGCTTTGAAAGAGAACTTTGACTATGTGATTTTGGATACTGCTCCTGTTGGTATGGTGACCGATACTTTGCTTATAGGTCGTGTGGCTGACTTATCTGTTTATGTATGCCGTGCAGATTATACCCGGAAAGCGGAGTTTACCTTGATTAATGAGTTGGCTGTTGATAATAAACTTCCCAATATCTGTACCGTTATTAATGGTCTTGATCTCCAAAAGAAGAAATATGGTTATTATTACGGTTACGGTAAATATGGTAAATACTATGGTTATGGTAAGCGTTATGGCTATGGTTACGGGTATGGAGAACATAAGGTAAAGGAAGACTAGTGAAAGTTGTGGGCTAATTCACAGGAAGTTTCAAGTAAAATATTACAAGATGGCTCAAATGCTGAGTCGGTTTACGCTTATATCCGTCCTTTAATAGTTTTAGTATCAACTCTTTGCTTAATATATATAGCTAGAAAAGAAAAGATTATAGCATAACTTATAATAAATGAACAAACAACAAGCTAACAACAAACGGATAGCGAAAAATACCTTGTTGCTGTATTTTCGGATGCTGTTCCTGATGGTAATATCCCTCTATACAAGTAGAGTGGTACTTTTGGCCCTAGGTGTAGATAACTTCGGTATTTATAATGTAGTGGGTGGCTTGGTGGCTATGTTCTCCATGCTTTCTGGATCTTTATCTGCAGCCATCAGCCGATTTATTACATATGAATTAGGCACGGGTAACAAGGAAAAACTAGAGAAGATATTTTCATCAGCAGTTACCATCCAATTTTTTTTGGGAGCCGTCATTGTGCTCTTAGCCGAGACCGTAGGCGTTTGGTTTCTGAATGCCAAGATGGTCATTCCGGTCGACCGGATGGTTGCGGCCAACTGGGTCCTGCAATTCTCTATCCTTACCTTTGTGGTGAACCTAATCAGCGTTCCCTACAATGCTGCCATCATTGCCCACGAACGCATGTCAGCCTTTGCTTACATAAGCATTGTGGAAGCTATTGGTAAGTTGGCTATCGCATATTTAATCCAGATAACCCCGTTTGATGTATTGATCTTCTACTCCATCCTACAAGCAGCTATCGCGTTTCTGCTACGCTTAATTTATGGCATCTATTGCAAACGCTATTTCGAGGAATGCACATTCCATTGGATGTGGGATTTAAGCTTACTGAAAAACATGTTTGGCTTTGCTGGGTGGAATTTCATTGGGGCTTCATCGGCTTTGCTTCGCGACCAAGGAGGAAATATAGTAATCAACCTGTTTTGTGGTCCCACAGTAAATGCTGCACGAGGTATAGCTAGCCAAATCAATGGCGCTGTTATGGGGTTTGTAAGTAACTTCATGACAGCTGTGAATCCGCAAATTACTAAAAGTTATGCATCTGGTAATCGTGCATATATGATGACGCTCATCTATCAAGGTGCACGGCTGTCATTTTTTATGCTCCTCTTTTTGTCATTGCCCATTATCTGTAACACACCTTATATATTGCAGCTGTGGTTGAAAGAAGTGCCAGAACATACAGTTTTATTTGCTCAACTTACTTTAATATTTGCTTTGAGCGAGTCTATTTCAAACCCTTTGATTACGGTCATGTTGGCTACAGGTAGAATTCGTAATTATCAATTAGTAGTGGGAGGGCTTCAAATGATGAATCTACCTATCTCTTATGTATTGTTGCGAATGGGGTGGATACCTGAAACAGTGCTTATTGTAGCTATTGTCATTTCGCAATGCTGCTTGGCATCACGGTTATACATGCTCCGAGGTTTGATAGGTTTAAAAGCTCGCCATTATTTACATAATGTATATTTCAATGTCCTTTCAGTAAGTGTATGTGCTGTAATCCTTCCGATGATTGCATCTTATTATTTGAGAGAAGGATTCATCAGTTTTATTCTTATTTGCTTATTATGTGTGTTTTCTGTATCAGTATCTGTATATTATATTGGATGTACTACTCAAGAACGTATATTTATTAAGAACAAGGTCAGTCAGATTCAAAACAAAATCTTCAATAAATAATCACTTTACATATTCATATGATTCAAATCACAAATCCTGCAGATTGTTGCGGATGTACGGCTTGCGCGAGTGTCTGTGTGCACAATGCCATCACCATGCAGCCCGATGCATTAGGCTTTCTCTACCCTGTAGTAGACAAAGACAAGTGTACAGACTGTGGCTTATGCGAGAAGGTATGTGCTTTCAATGATAATTATGACACCTCGCTTAATCTGCCACGACCAGAAGCCTATGCAGCACGGCACAAAGATATGAGCGAAGTAGAAACTAGCCGCAGTGGGGCAGCTTTTATAGCTATATCAGATTGGATATTAAAACATGATGGTGTAGTATATGGTGCAGGTTATGCCGACCATTTTCGGGTGGTGCATAAACGTGCTACGACGAAGGAAGAACGTAATGAATTTAAAGGCAGTAAGTACGTACAGAGTGATTTGACTGGCGTTTTTCGACAAGTCAAACAAGATCTTAAGGGTGGTAAAATCGTTTTGTTTTCAGGAACCCCCTGCCAAACATCAGGGCTCAATTCTTATGTAGGTAAAAAACTTCGTGAGAATCTTTATCTGTTAGATATTGTATGTCATGGTGTACCTGGACCCAAGTTGTGGGATAGCTATTTGTGCTATCTAGAAAAGGAACAAGGTGATAAGATCAGTTGGGTAAACTTCAGAGATAAACAAGCATATGGTTGGGCCGCCCATCATGAAACATTTAAATTTGTTAATGGAGGGGATAAAATGAGCTTTACATATTTATTTTATCAGTACATTACATTCCGTTATTCATGTGGTAAGTGCCATTTTTGTAATACTCGAAGACCTAGTGATATCACAATAGCTGACTATTGGGGGTGGCAGAAAACAGATCCAAATATAAACAAAGATGATAAAGGTGTATCGTTGGTTTTCGTAAATACAGAAAAAGGACGCAGATTATTTGAAGCAGTGAAGAATGATTTAGATTTTATTCCTGCAAAAATAGAGAACTGTATTCAGCCTAATTTACAGCATCCGTCGGAAATACATCCTAAGCGTATGGATTTTGAAAGAGATTTTGCTAAGCATGGCTTTAAATATGTTATGTATCACTATGGAGATGTAGGCTGGAGATATAGGACTAGGAAGATAAAAAGGAATATCATTTTTAACATCAAGATAGTTCTAAAGAAAATTCTATTTTTGTATATTTCTTAAATTTATTTTTCCTTTTTTCTTCTCAATGGATATAATGAATAATAATAAATAGTACACAAAAAATGAATATTGCTATTGTCGGCACAGGCTATGTAGGCTTGGTGTCTGGTACTTGTTTTGCAGAAATGGGTGCCCATGTAACATGTGTTGATGTAGATGTCAACAAAATCAACAAACTAAAAGCTGGCGAAATGCCTATTTACGAACCTGGTTTGGAAGAGTTAGTGAAACGTAATGTTAGTTATGGTCGTTTGAATTTTACGACAGATCTTACCGAGGTTCTAGATGATGTAGAGGTCGTGTTCTCTGCTGTAGGTACACCTCCAGATGAGGATGGATCGGCAGATTTAAAATATGTATTGGCAGTTGCACGTCAATTTGGGAAAAATATCCATAAATATACCATCTTAGTTACTAAATCGACTGTACCTGTAGGTACTGCACAAAAGGTGAAAGCCGCCATCCAAGAAGAATTGGACAAACGTGGTGTACAAGTTCCTTTTGATGTAGCTTCAAACCCCGAATTCTTAAAAGAAGGTGCAGCCATCAAGGACTTTATGAGTCCCGACCGAGTAGTTGTAGGTACTGAAAGCAAGAAGGCTGAAGAGGTTATGACTAAGCTGTACCAACCTTTCTTAATCAATAATTTCCGTGTTATTTTCATGGATATTCCAAGTGCTGAAATGACTAAGTATGCAGCCAATGCTATGCTTGCTACTCGTATTAGCTTTATGAACGACATTGCTAACTTGTGCGAACGTGTGGGTGCTAATGTAGACCATGTTCGTAAAGGTATTGGTGCAGATGCTCGTATCGGCCAGAAGTTCCTTTATGCTGGTTGCGGTTATGGTGGTTCTTGTTTTCCTAAAGACGTAAAAGCTTTGGTTCACACCGGTATGGATAATGATTACCACATGGAAGTAATCGAAGCCGTAGAGCGTGTCAACGAACGTCAGAAGAGTATTGTATATGATAAACTCTTAAAGATGATGCCTGAACTTAATGGCAAAACTGTTGCTATGTTAGGTTTGGCATTCAAACCCGAAACCGATGATATGCGCGAGGCTCCTGCATTGGTTGTGATTGATAAATTACTGAAAGTTGGTGCCAATGTACGTGTATTTGACCCCATTGCCATGCCCGAATGCAAACGTCGTATTGGTGATGTGGTGACCTATACTGAAAACCTTTATGATTGTGCTGATGGTGCAGATGCTTTGTTGCTTTTGACTGAATGGCGCCAATTCCGCCTGCCTACTTGGAATGTAATTTGTAAAGTAATGCATGGTCGAGTGATTGTAGATGGACGCAACATCTGGAATCGCGAGGAATTGGAAGAACTTGGATATAAGTATACTCGTATTGGGGAGAAGTAATTAGATGTTTTACAAATAAAGCAGATAACAATACTTATAATCAGATTAACATGAATATTGGTATACTAACATTTCATTGTGCTTACAATTATGGCGCAGTTCTGCAGTGCTATGCTTTGCAAAAGCATTTAGAATCGTTAGGCTTTAATGTCACAATAATAAATTATACCCCTTTTTATTTAGCCTCCAAAAGGCCAAAGGTTAATTTACGTACATTTGTTAATAGGCATCCTATTTTATCTTTAAATAGATACATATCATTCACGAGTAAGCTACAGAGACAATTTGATAAATTCTTAGAATTTTCCGATTTACATCTCAATTTATCAAAAAAATGCAAGAATTATGATCAATTGAGTTCAGTTATCTCATCATTAGATACGATTATTATTGGAAGTGACCAAGTTTGGAGTGAGACCTTTAATGGTAAGGATAGTGTTTGGTATGGACAATTTCCCAATTTTAAAGGTCGTGTGATTACTTATGCTGCAAGCGCTGGAGATGTGAATAAGTTTAAAACTAACATTCCAGAAGTATTAGAAGCAATAAAAAGATTTGATTCAATTTCAGTTAGGGAAGTTGATTTGCAGAATACGTTGAGTGAGTATGGCGTAAATGATGCAGTAACCGTAGTAGATCCCACTCTTTTATTGGATAAGAAGAGTTGGAGTGTGTTTTTAGATAAGCCTATAGAATCAGAAAAATACATATTGGTTTATCAAGGGCGAGATGACGATGCTTTGATGAATTATGCCAAATCTTTGGGGACTATTCATCATTGCAAAGTAATTTCCTGTGATTTCTATGCCAATAGCTTTCAAGATGGTATATCTCAATGTGTCGCTGGTCCCAAAGAATTTCTGAATTTGGTTCATAATGCATTTTGTGTAATAACTTCTTCATTTCATGGAACGGCGCTATCAATTTTGTTGGAAACGCGCTTCTTTGCCTTCTTTAAAGGAGATGGTGGAGACATACGAGCTAAAGCTTTATTAGAATCTTTGAATCTTTGTAATAGAATTATAGATCGAAATTCCCTACCATGTGCAAATGAAGAAATTGACTGGAATACTGTTAAAGAAAAAATAACATTATTAAAGGAGAGAGCTAATAAATATTTATTAGAAAATGCATGAACAATAGATTAGATTATATTGATAAATTAAGAGGATTTGCGTTAGCGTCCAAAAATGCCGTATAGTATAACCGATATAAAATCCAGATCTTTGCTTTCGTTAAATCAAAATCCAAGTTTATGTATAGTTACAATGATTTTGAGCGTCTATTTTTGCGCTATAAATTGGAAGGGATCCCTGCGGGTGTTTCTATTGAGAAATTTTGTATGTCTAACAAAGTGCCTTATAACCTATTTGCCAAATGGTACACGGATACCCGCAAGAAGATAATTCCTGTTCAGGTTCTGGGTGCTCCCTCAACGGAGGCCGAAATGAAGGAAAGTCCTTCCCCAATCCCGGAACGAAAGCCGGAAGCG
>NZ_GG774827.1:1671-6091 GCF_000163675.1 Bacteroides sp. D22
CTCCTCTTAACCTTCCAGCACCGGGCAGGTGTCAGGCTGTATACGTAATCTTTCAATTTGGCACAGCCCTGTGTTTTTGTTAAACAGTTGCCTGGACCTATTCTCTGCGCCCAACTCTCGTTGGGACCCTTTATCCCGAAGTTACAGGGTCAATTTGCCTAGTTCCTTAACCGTGAATCACTCAAGCGCCTTAGTATATTCAACCCGACTACGTGTGTCCGTTTGCGGTACGGGTACCTTAAAGATTAAGTTTAGCGGATTTTCTTGGGAGTATGTTTACACGCACTATTACCTTATTCCGAAGAATTTGGTATACTATCAGGTTCGACTCTCTTTGTGGATTTGCCTGCAAAGATCAACATCTACACCCTTCAACGGACTATTCCGTCAGTCCGCGGCGCTATCACGCCTCCGTCTCCACGTCACTCCTTAAGGTAGTACAGGAATATTAACCTGTTCTGCCATCGGCCTCACCGTTCGGCTGAGCCTTAGGACCCGACTAACCCTGATCCGATTAGCGTTGATCAGGAAACCTTAGTCTTTCGGCGAGGGGGTTTCTCACCCCCTTTATCGTTACTTATACCTACATTTGCTTTTCCACACGCTCCAGCAAAGCTCACGCTTCACCTTCGACGCAGAGTGGAATGCTCCCCTACCGATGTTAGTGTTTAGTTAACATCCCATAGCTTCGGTAAATTGCTTAATGCCCGATTATTATCCACGCCAAACTCCTCGACTAGTGAGCTGTTACGCACTCTTTAAATGAATGGCTGCTTCCAAGCCAACATCCTAGCTGTCTTAGCAATCTGACTTCGTTAGTTCAACTTAGCAATTATTTCGGGACCTTAGCTGATGGTCCGGATTCTTCTCCTTTAGGACATGGACCTTAGCACCCATGCCCTCACTCCTGGGATCGAACTACTGCGCATTCGGAGTTTATCAAGACTTGATAGGCGGTGAAGCCCTCGCATCTTATCAGTCGCTCTACCTCACAGTAGTAATTCCCAAGGCTGCACCTAAATGCATTTCGGGGAGTACGAGCTATCTCCAAGTTTGATTAGCCTTTCACCCCCACCCTCAGTTCATCCGGAAGCTTTTCAACGCTTATCGGTTCGGTCCTCCAGTTAGTGTTACCTAACCTTCAACCTGACCAAGGGTAGATCACTTGGTTTCGCGTCTACTCCTTCCGACTAATCGCCCTGTTCAGACTCGCTTTCGCTTCGGCTACACATTTTGAAATGCTTAACCTTGCCGGAAAAAGTAACTCGTAGGTTCATTATGCAAAAGGCACGCCGTCACAACTTACGCTGCTCCGACCGCTTGTAGGCGCACGGTTTCAGGGACTATTTCACTCTTCTATTCGAAGTGCTTTTCACCTTTCCTTCACAGTACTGGTTCGCTATCGGTCTCTCGGGAGTATTTAGCCTTACCGGATGGTCCCGGCAGATTCACGCAAGATTCCTCGTGTCCCGCGCTACTCAGGATACCACTACGCTTCGTTTAGCTTCGAATACCGGACTATCACCGTCTATGGTTTCATTTTCCAAAGAATTCTTCTCACTAAAGTTCTTGCGACATCGTGGTCCTACAACCCCAATATTGCCGTAACAACATTGGTTTGGGCTAATCCCCGTTCGCTCGCCACTACTTGGGGAATCATTATTATTTTCTTTTCCTACAGGTACTAAGATGTTTCAGTTCCCTGCGTTAGCTTCCATCCAGGATGGATGACATTCCTTCAGAATGCCGGGTTGTCCCATTCGGAAATCTTCGGATCAAAGGTTATTTGCACCTACCCGAAGCTTATCGCAGCTTATCACGTCCTTCATCGCCTCCGAGAGCCAAGGCATCCGCCATGCGCCCTTGCTTACTTTCTTTCAAACGTTTTATTCTCATAATGGTATTGACCATGGAATTGCTTCCGGCTGTCAATATTGCATATTCGAACACGTACGGTTTGATATATACTTTTAGCTCTTACTTTTAATTTTACTTTTTGTACATCATGTCAAAGATCGTTTCTCTTTTCAGAGATGGTGGAGAATAACGGATTCGAACCGTTGACCCTCTGCGTGCAAGGCAGATGCTCTAGCCAGCTGAGCTAATCCCCCAAGAGGTTGTTCAAGAATATCGTTTTTTAGCTTTTAACTTTCAGCTTTCGCTGTTCCTCATTCTTGAGCTTGGTAGTCCCAGGCAGAGTTGAACTGCCGACCTCTACATTATCAGTGTAGCGCTCTAACCAACTGAGCTATAGGACTAGTTCAACCTTGTCTACCTTTCGTCTAGACTCGGCTTCTTTTTTCTCTTGTTTATCTCTATCTATACTTCTATAGATGGTTGATCTATATATTATAAATAAACAAGTACCAGTAGTACAAAAACAGAACCTTTAAAGTCATTATTTTTAACGATGGCCGTTTTACATTATTCATGTAGAATTGCATCGTCTTACGACATCGCTCCAGAAAGGAGGTGTTCCAGCCGCACCTTCCGGTACGGCTACCTTGTTACGACTTAGCCCCAATTACCAGTTTTACCCTAGGACGCTCCTTGCGGTTACGTACTTCAGGTACCCCCGGCTTTCATGGCTTGACGGGCGGTGTGTACAAGGCCCGGGAACGTATTCACCGCGCCATGGCTGATGCGCGATTACTAGCGAATCCAGCTTCACGAAGTCGGGTTGCAGACTTCGATCCGAACTGAGAGAGGTTTTTGGGATTAGCATCCTGTCGCCAGGTAGCTGCCTTCTGTACCCCCCATTGTAACACGTGTGTAGCCCCGGACGTAAGGGCCGTGCTGATTTGACGTCATCCCCACCTTCCTCACATCTTACGACGGCAGTCTCTCTAGAGTCCTCAGCATGACCTGTTAGTAACTAAAGATAAGGGTTGCGCTCGTTATGGCACTTAAGCCGACACCTCACGGCACGAGCTGACGACAACCATGCAGCACCTTCACAAATGCCTTGCGGCTAACCTGTTTCCAGATTATTCATTTGCAATTTAAGCCCGGGTAAGGTTCCTCGCGTATCATCGAATTAAACCACATGTTCCTCCGCTTGTGCGGGCCCCCGTCAATTCCTTTGAGTTTCACCGTTGCCGGCGTACTCCCCAGGTGGAATACTTAATGCTTTCGCTTGGCCGCTTACTGTATATCGCAAACAGCGAGTATTCATCGTTTACTGTGTGGACTACCAGGGTATCTAATCCTGTTTGATACCCACACTTTCGAGCATCAGTGTCAGTTGCAGTCTAGTGAGCTGCCTTCGCAATCGGAGTTCTTCGTGATATCTAAGCATTTCACCGCTACACCACGAATTCCGCCCACCTCTACTGTACTCAAGACTGCCAGTTTCAACTGCAATTTTACGGTTGAGCCGCAAACTTTCACAACTGACTTAACAATCCACCTACGCTCCCTTTAAACCCAATAAATCCGGATAACGCTCGGATCCTCCGTATTACCGCGGCTGCTGGCACGGAGTTAGCCGATCCTTATTCATATGGTACATACAAAATCCCACACGTGGAATACTTTATTCCCATATAAAAGAAGTTTACAACCCATAGGGCAGTCATCCTTCACGCTACTTGGCTGGTTCAGACTCTCGTCCATTGACCAATATTCCTCACTGCTGCCTCCCGTAGGAGTTTGGACCGTGTCTCAGTTCCAATGTGGGGGACCTTCCTCTCAGAACCCCTATCCATCGTAGTCTTGGTGGGCCGTTACCCCGCCAACAAACTAATGGAACGCATCCCCATCGATAACCGAAATTCTTTAATAGTAAAACCATGCGGTTTTAATATACCATCGGATATTAATCTTTCTTTCGAAAGGCTATCCCCGAGTTATCGGCAGGTTGGATACGTGTTACTCACCCGTGCGCCGGTCGCCATCTTCAGTTTGCAAGCAAACTAAAATGCTGCCCCTCGACTTGCATGTGTTAAGCCTGTAGCTAGCGTTCATCCTGAGCCAGGATCAAACTCTTCATTGTAAAAGTATCTTTTTCATCTGTTAAGATGATTTTTTTGCTCTGTTCAGGACGCCGTAAATTTATTGACCTTATTCAAATACCTATTATCTTCAATCGTATCGCTACTCTCTCGGACAAGTATTGACGGTTCTATTTTTTTACTTGTACTACTTGTATTGTTTATCAATATTTCAAAGAACTTGCTGCTTTCGTTTTAAAAGCGGGTGCAAAGGTAAAGGCTTTATTTTTAACTACCAAACTTTTTCGGAAGTTTTTTTTATTTTTTCTTTTTACTCATTTCTCAGGCTCTCTATGCGAAAGGGAAAGAATGTATAAAAGAAAAACAAAGGCCGTTTTCTTTGCGAATCGGACTGCAAAGATAAGAACTTTATTTATTATACTCCAAAACTTTTTGGAAGTTTTTTTGTTCTTTTCTTTAAGCGCAAT
>NZ_GG774827.1:6431-20264 GCF_000163675.1 Bacteroides sp. D22
AACTACCAAACTTTTTCGGAAGTTTTTTTTATTTTTTCTTTTTACTCATTTCTCAGGCTCTCTATGCGAAAGGGAAAGAATGTATAAAAGAAAAACAAAGGCCGTTTTCTTTGCGAATCGGACTGCAAAGATAAGAACTTTATTTATTATACTCCAAAACTTTTTGGAAGTTTTTTTGTTCTTTTCTTTAAGCGCAATCTCGCTTTTTCACTATGTCAATTCTGCAAGGCTTTCTTCTCTTGGAAAGCGGGTGCAAAAGTACGCCCTTTTCGTATACAATCCAAATATATTAAACTCTTTTTTCGAAGTTTTTTTGAAAGAATCTGCTAAAGTGCTGAAGGATAATGATGTTGTAGAACATTTTTTTGATAGAATTAGAAAAGTGTGAGGACGGATAAGGAAGTGAGGGTAATAGTAGAGCATTGAGAGAGGCGCTTAGAAAAGCATAGCTTTAGAGAACGTAAAGCTATGCTTTAGCACTCGTAAAGCACCGCTTTAGCATTGACAAATCACTGCATTGTTTATAACGGGCGGGTACAGAAGGGACACTTTTCAGGGAGCCCCTTCACACACCCGCGCGCACGTACTAAAATAGTCTCTTCATCATCTACATTGATAAACACTATGCATTGGGGCAGGCGTTTCAGTCAGGCGAGTGCAGTATTTTCCTTTATCCCATGCCGACTGCCATACCTATGTGCAGGTGAAACCTGCTCTCAATTTGCCAAAGAAGAAATTCTCATCAACATTCATCAGATGGCTAATTTCTGTAAGGGCAAGGAATAACAGAATATGCGTGGCTTGGCAGTAGAGAGATTCACAAGTTGAAGTGCAGTCTTAAAGTCGGCGAAAGAATGATTATATTCTGGCAACACTTCTTCATCGTCATAGTAGAAGCATCTTCTTCACCGTGCTCTCCTTCTTCTCCCCACGTTTCATTATTTTCCACCTTATTTGTACGCGCGCACGTGTGTGAGAAATTATTGTGGTGTCCCTACTGTACCCTTTGTCCCTGCCCCACTGTTCATAACTTTGTTTTTTGCATAAGGGAACGCCTGCAGTTTCAGCGAGACAGAAGTACAATTGCTCCTTTCACCGCCTTGAAATCAAGAGTTGTTATAGCATTGGCAGCCCATACATGTTCTTTGTTCGGTTCATCTATACCCTCTTTATGCAAGTACATTACAGACTTTTAATTACCAACCAGTCTCATCCCAACCGGCAGCAAAATACCATTGTAATGTTCGATAAAAATTATTTATTTTTGAATCAAAGCTTCCACGAGGTATATAAGTGGACAGCCCTTCCGCCTTTTCCATGGAAAACATACTATAAGTAATTCCCGAATAATTTTTCGGTGTAGTTTTCCTATAAATTACAGCCTCATCAAAAGCTTGACGCCACGACTGATAATCAGCATTATCTTTTCCTCCTGTTAAATTTTGAATCAAATTATCAAAATCATAATTTGCTTTATCACTGCTAAAATCATAAAGCTGTATATCATCACGCTGCACCACTCCCGCATCTTGAATATATTTAGGAATAATAGTTTTAACAACCATAGCTAAATGATCCAAAGCAGCACTATTAATTACAGATGTTGCAACTCCTCCCGTCCAATTTGTATTAACCGATGGTACCTTGCCAGTATAAAATTTTTCATAATAATTGAAATAAGCACTAGCTATATTTATAGCCAAATTATTCTCTGTAAACATCTCCGGCACAACTACACTATAAGGGGCCCCAGGACCAGGAATTTCAGTTGGTGAACCAATAAAATATTCAGCACAATCACGTAGTTCATAAGCTACCTCCACAGCCTGCATCGAACATGAATCAAACAGAATAAATTTCAAAGGTCTAGGAAAAGAAGATAACAATACATCATGAAAATCCGGAATATTCATTTGAGTTCTACGATAGTACCCGATTGAACGAGAATTCGCATCATTGGTAGCCGGCACCCATGAAGAACTATGAGATAAAAACACAAAACCATAACTATCTGCCGGGAAATAACTTACCGTTTGAGAAATAACAGAAGACATAACCTCTTTAGCCAAAGGATTCTGTTCCGAATAGGTAAAAAGAGTGTCTGCTACCACTTTTCCATTCTGTTTTTTTAATGAAACAAGACGAGGAACATCATTAACCATTTCACTATAAACAACTAAATTACATTTTGAATAATCTACCTCTTTCATACCCTCTTTCATATCTTCAAAATTGGTTTTAAAGAGATCAGATAATTCATTAACGCCATTATCACCTACAATATATACCAACACAGTGCGCCCAACTTGTTCACGTGGTTGAGGTATAATAGGGCCTTCTTCATCATCGTGACAAGCTGCCACCAACATTACAACACAGAACAAAAGCGATAATATTTTAATCTTTTTCATAATATTCCTCATTTATAATAGGGACAAAGATAAAAAAATAAGAGATGCAAACCTGCATCTCTTATTATATTAACAATTAAGTTATTGTTTATTACTCTTCCGGTTTCGTAAAGCGGAATTTATCTGAATCAATTCGCGATACCGTCATTCTATTATTCTTCTTATATTTATTCAGAATCTTCGTTGCTTCTTTTTCCAACTTCTTTCTGTTTTCCGAGAAGTAAATCATACATGTACTATTCTGCTGCAGTTGGTTATCCTCCAAATAATTTTTCAACTGATAACTATATAATTCACGATGAACCAAGAATCCTTCTTTGCTAACCTTCGCACTATCTAATATCTGAATATCCGTGAAATAGACTACCGTATCCGTAAATGAAGCAGAAATTCCAAAAGCATAAACCGGTTTAGAATGGTCTTTTTTCAGAGAAAAAGCGGAGCACATGGTAAACACAAGTGCAATTGCAAATAGTATTTTTACGTATTTCATATCATATAATTTTTAACTTCGCAAAGGTAACAAAAAAGAGGAGACTACCTCGATTTATCTCAAATAAATAGCATTTCTTAATCATAAATCCATAACAATACAGGTTTCTTTTCTGCCTTGAGCAGCCTGTCAACCTTCCTCATCACCTCATCAGATATCACAGGACACCCTTGACTGATTCCTAATGGAAGATGCAAAGGATACACCTCCGTTTCCGGCATCGGAGTATAAGAATGTAACACGATATACCGTTTGAAAGCATTGTTATTCGTTGCTTCCAATCCATGCAATTTATAATGAACATTAATCCCCCACTTGCTATACGACCGTATCCCTACTTTATATTTTCCTAAAGAAGAGCAATAACTACCTTCCACATTACTGAATACAGGCTTGGACAGCGTACTGTTTTTCCCGTATCCATGCGCACAAAGACTTGCATACTTCACAGAATCTCCCTTGAAATCCCATACAAAGAAACGCCTTTTACCGGAATGAATACTGAAATCTACCAGAAAGCAATAATTTGTATTATACCCGTTCTTATCACAATAAGCCTTTCCTGCCTGCGCTTTTTCACGCAAACGTTGCTCTAGTTTAGCAGGCACCGTGTCAGAAGATAATGTCGCATATCTTGCGTATGCCATCACCCCTGCTCCCAAAGCAACCAGAACAAATGATATTAGAACAAATTTCTTCATAAAACTCACATAGCACAAGATTAAATTATAGAATAGGACTTATATAAAAAGTCGCATAAGTACATTCTTCTACATGAAAAGTGCGACTTATGCGACTCAAATTCTTTTTTCAGAAACTGATATTCCTTACTTATCCCAAGTAAGATTTGAGCAATTTACTACGATTACTTTGTCTAAGTCTTCTAATTGCTTTTTCTTTAATCTGACGAACGCGCTCACGTGTGAGGCCAAATTTATCGCCGATTTCTTCTAATGTCATTTCTTGTTGTCCGATACCGAAAAACATCTGAATGATTTCTTTTTCTCTATCGGTTAACGTAGAAAGAGCTCTATCAATTTCCCTCGCAAGAGACTCATTAACCAGAGAGCGGTCCGCCATTGGCGAATCATCGTTAACCAACACATCCAACAGGCTGTTATCCTCTCCTTCCACAAAAGGTGCATCCACCGAAATATGACGGCCGGATACCTTCAGCGTATCAGAGATTTTATCAACCGGAATTTCCAGTTCGTCTGCCAACTCCTCGGGAGACGGACGCCGCTCGTTTTCCTGTTCAAACTTCGAGAAGGCTTTGCTGATCTTATTCAACGAACCTACCTGGTTCAACGGGAGACGAACAATACGCGACTGCTCTGCCAATGCTTGCAGAATAGACTGGCGAATCCACCATACAGCGTAGCTAATGAACTTAAATCCACGTGTCTCATCAAATTTCTCGGCAGCCTTAATCAGTCCTAAATTGCCTTCATTAATCAAGTCAGGCAAACTCAAACCCTGGTTCTGGTACTGTTTAGCCACAGATACGACGAAACGAAGATTGGCACGTGTCAATTTTTCCAATGCTACACGGTCACCCTTACGAATGCGTTGAGCGAGTTCCACTTCTTCCTCAACAGTAATCAGGTCTTCACGGCCGATTTCCTGCAAATACTTATCAAGAGAAGCGCTCTCTCTGTTAGTGATACTTTTGGTAATCTTTAGTTGTCTCATTCTTTAAAAACAGATTTGGAGTGCAAAGTTACGACAAATAATTTGTTAACATACAAAATTAAGTAACTTTTACACTATATTTTTCAACTAATAAAACAAAAAGAGATGCCGACAAGTTGATTGGCGGCATCCTTTTTCTATTTCATTAGCTTATCCTATAATCTTCTTACCTTATTTTATATATTACTCTTGAGTAAGATCGACAGCGAAGTATCCGCGTTTACCGGATGGGAACACACCGGTCAGGAACAATACCTGATTCGGAGACTTAACAGCAGCTTTCATCACTTCTTCCAGGTCGCTGACTTTGCGCATCGGCTGGTCATTAGCTTTTAGGATAATGAAACCTTTACGAACTCCTGCATCTGACATCTTACCGGAAGAAACTCCTGTCACTTGCAAACCGTAACCCAGATTCAATTGTTTCTTCAAATCATCCGGCAATTCTTTGAAAGCAGCTCCCAAGATTTCCATGCCTGCATCTTTCACGATTTTGGTAGTACCTTGTTCGTTCTTCAACGTTACTTCAACGGTCTTTTCCTTCTTATCGCGCATCAGTTTCACTTTCACCTTATCACCCGGACGATGTTTCGCAAGAGCTTCCTGCAAGTCGGCCATATTGGATACTTTCTTATTATCCACACCGATAATTACGTCGTCCACTTTGATGTCAGCTCCTGCAGCAGAACCATTCTCTACGATTTCAGAAACCCACACTCCTTCTACAACACCCAGTTCTTTAGCTTTATCTGCCAGTGTCTTACCGGATTTATCAATCGGTTGACGGTCGTCCATCAAACTGCTACCGATAGAACCACCACGAATACCGAGCAATGCACGTTGTACTGTTCCGTATTGTTTCAGGTCGGCAATTACCTTCGTCATAATGCTGGTCGGGATAGCGAAACCATATCCTGCATAAGCACCTGTCGGAGAAGAAAGCACCGAATTGATACCTACCAGTTCACCTTTGGCATTTACCAGCGCACCGCCACTATTCCCCTGATTGATAGCAGCATCCGTTTGGATGAATGATTCTATACCACCATTATATACACCCAGAGAACGGGCTTTCGCACTTACGATACCGGCAGTTACAGTAGAGTTCAGATTGAACGGGTTACCTACCGCCAATACCCACTCTCCTACTTTCAACGCTTCGGAGTCTCCTACCGGAATAGTCGGGAAATCATCACCTTCTATTTTTACCAATGCAAGGTCGGTGCTGGGGTCAGTACCGATCACGCGTCCTTTAAACTCACGGTTATCATTCAGTTTCACACTGATTTCATCCGCACCTTCAATCACGTGATTATTCGTTACGATATATCCATCTTTCGAGATGATTACTCCCGAACCAAAACCTACACGAGGTTGAGACTGTACCTGACGCTGCTGTCCGCGTCCATCACCAAAAAAGAAATCGAAGATGTCCGGCGCTTGCTGAACAGTTCTTGTTTTAGCTTCTTGAGTAGACCTTATATGTACGACAGCATGAAGCGAATTCTCCGCAGCCTGAGTCAGGTCAACAGGTTGAGCGTTCACAGCGTCAAAAGCAGCCAATTTGACATTGGGATTCTGCTTGAACATCTCATTAAAAGATGTCTCTTTAGCAGCTTCGTTAGATTGCAACAATTTGTAAGTTGTCAATCCTGCAACTCCTGAGCTAAGAAGAATGATTGCTCCTACTCCCAGAATGTTCTTTGTTGTCTGTTTCATGATTTATAATTCTTTAAATTGTTAATATTCGACATTGTTTTAACTTTTACGACGTTAAAATAATAACAAATATCGTTCACTTATTCTACTTGTCACTCTTTTTTGTCCACTTTTAACAGAGAATATTTGGAGCTTAACAGCGGTTAACGACAACACCTGACAAATTTACATTCGTTGTATGTCAGATGGCTTTAACACTCTGACATTCATTCAGTAAAGTCAGATTTTCATGACACCGATTCCGGGCAAATCATTTAAGGTGATCTTTCCATTCACCACTTCTACCCCTTTAAATCGATCATTAGAAATAAGCAAGTTACCATCCAGGTCGGCAAAATCGACTAATGGCGAGAACTGTGAAGCTGCTGAAATAGCACACGAGGTCTCTGTCATACAACCCACCATCACACGCATACCAAGCGCATGAGCCAGTGTTACCATCTTCCATGCTTCACGCATACCGGTACATTTCATCAGCTTAATATTAATTCCCGTGAAAGCGTCTTTCAAGGCAGCTACATCTCCCAAACGCTGCAACGATTCATCTGCAAATATCGGCAATGGACTTTGTTGCGTTATCCAGGCAATGTCGTCTAGCTTCTCCTTCGGCATAGGCTGTTCTATCATCACAATGCCTTTTTCTTTCAGCCAATGAATCATATCAAGCGCGTATTGACGGTCTTTCCAGCCTTGGTTGGCATCTATCGCTATCGGTAGATTCGTTACCGAGCGGATGGTTTCAATCATCTCCTTATCATTGTCCCGTCCCAGCTTTACCTTTAATATATTAAACTGATCGGCGCACTCTTTTGTTTTCTCCCGTACTACATCCGGTGTATCAATACCTATCGTGAAGGTGGTAGAAGGCGTCTTTTCTTTGTTCAATCCCCATATTTTATACCAGGGAGCACCCAGCAGTTTTCCCACCAAATCATGAAGGGCGATATCTACCGCAGCTTTCGCCGCCGTGTCTTTTGGCGAGAGGCTGTCAACGTATGACAAAATGTCATCTAACTGAAAAGGATCACTAAACTGTTCCAGATTCACTTTCCCCAGAAAACTCATAACCGATTCTACCGTCTCTCCCAAATAAGGAGGCATAGAGGCCTCTCCGTACCCCGTTATCCCTTCATATTCTATTTCCACCTGTACATCAGGAGTCGTTGTGCGTGAATATGTGGCAACCGTAAACACATGCTTCAACTTCAATTCATAAGGGAAAAAGCTCATTTTCATCTTTCCTCCCAAACCGAGCTTATTTATATAGACGTTAGAAAGCGATGATTCTCCGGCTAATGTCTGACGGACAACCAACCCTGAACCCAAAGCAGCCAAAGTCGCTGTTTTCAAAAAATCTCTTCTGTTCTGCATGCTTTAATAGATGATAAATTACAAATGATAAGTGATAAATGACAGGTAACAGATAATAGATGATAGATATTTATACAAAATACTCACAATAACTATCAAACATCATTTATCAACTATTTATAATAAGGATTATTATCCGTAGTATTCATTCCCTTCTCCTTATTAATATAAGGTAGGAAGCGAACGGCAAAAAGCAGACGTTTCGTGTTGAACTCGTCATAGTTCTTATCCGCGGGGTTCATACTACTGACGTGTACATCGCCCAAAGCGTGGATAAACTGTTTATTACCAAGGTAAATACCAACGTGAGAGATTCCTTCTTTACGCTCCGCAGTTGCTTTACGACCGAAAAACACTAGATCCCCCCGTTGTACATTGGCAAAATCAGGAGCAATCTCAATATGTTCGCCCACATAAGCCTGTTGAGACGCATCTCTCGGAATAATAATATCATGCATAAAAAGCACGGTACGTACCAAGCCGCTACAATCTACTCCTTTGGAAGAGGTTCCTGCCCACAGATAAGGAACCCCCATCATCGAATAAGCAGTCGCAATGATACTTTCAACATCTTGTTTCAATGAAGCCCTCCATTTTGTTTCCGGTTGAGAAATAGATTTAGAGATGTATGCTTTCCGACCGTCGGGATAAGATACTTTGTAGAAATGACCTTTGCTTCCCTCCCACTTCAGACGATTGCCTGCAACCACGTCGGACACAGGTTGAGAACTTTCATCCGGTTTTTCATACGCAAATCCGTAGTGCGAAGTAACCACTATCTTTTCCGCCCGGTTCCACTCATCATAACGTTCCTTCGACATGGGGGTAATCACCATCCGGTGTACCCATCCGGTATAATCATCCGGCGTTTGTATCTCGTACCAACCGGTATATTGAAGTACTTTGACCGGCATCCCCAACAATGCCTGTGTACTCATGCCGGAAGTAAATTTGCCTTCTTCGCGCAAATTGCAAACAGAGATATGCACTACCCCATAAGCTGAATCGGCAGGCATGGGACGTATTTCCTGTGCTTTCAGGCTGACTGCCGCAATCACCAGAAAACAAGAGAAAAGGAGGATATTCTTCTTCATTAAAATTCATTTTAATAATAGCAAAGGTAGAAATTATTTCTATTTGTGGTACTTTCTTTGGCTAAAACAAAATAAATGACGTATTTTTGCAGTCTAAAGCAGTTGGCCGGTCTGTCGCGTGCACGTTTCGTGCAGGAGGAAAGTCCGGGCAACATAGAGCATCCTACTTCCTAACAGAAAGCTGTCCGTGAGGGTAGAGTAACGTAGAAGAAAACAACCGCCGCTCCTTTCGGGGAGAGGTAAGGGTGAGAAGGTGGGGTAAGAGCCCACCAGCCGCATGGTGACATGTCGGGCTGTACGTCTTAGGAGTTGTAAGGTCATGTAAACCGGCGTTATGAGAGTTGCTCGCTCCATGTCGGAGGGTAGACCGCTAAAGTGTCGTGGTGACACGCCACTCAGATAAATGACAGGCACCTTGTTTTATATAAGGTACAGAACTCGGCTTATAGGCTGACTGCTTTTTCTTTTAATTATCCGTTGAACTATGAAGAAGAAAATCACCGATATATGGAAGTTTCTTACGTATGACATCTGGCGCATTACGGAAGATGAAGTGACCCGAACCAAGTTCTCACTCTACAATATTATAAAGACCATCTATCTTTGTATCAACCGGTTTACCAAAGACCGAATGGCTAATAAAGCTTCCGCACTGACATATAGCACATTGCTCGCTATTGTACCGATACTTGCCATCCTGTTTGCCGTGGCACGCGGTTTTGGATTCGACAACCTGATGGAACATCAGTTCCGCAATGGTTTCGGAGGAAATATAGAAACAACAGAGGCCATTCTCTCATTTGTCAACTCCTATCTTTCACAAACCAAAGGGGGTATTTTCATTGGAGTTGGTTTGGTCATGTTGTTATGGACGGTTATCAATCTGGTCAGCAATATTGAAATCACCTTCAACCGTATTTGGGAAGTGAAAAAAGCACGGTCCATGTATCGCAAGATTACGGATTACTTTTCTATGTTCCTGTTGATGCCGATTCTGATTGTAGTATCCGGAGGACTTTCTCTGTTTATGAGTACCATTCTCAAACAGATGGATGATTTCGTCCTGCTTGCTCCTATTATGAAATTCATGATACGGCTTATCCCTTTCGTCCTGACATGGCTGATGTTCACAGGGCTGTATATCTTCATGCCGAATACAAAAGTAAAATTCAAACACGCGCTCATTGCAGGCATTCTGGCGGGGTCTGCTTATCAGGCTTTTCAGTTCCTGTATATCAACAGCCAGTTGTGGGTGTCAAAGTACAACGCCATTTACGGTAGTTTTGCTGCACTTCCTTTATTTCTGCTTTGGTTGCAAATATCTTGGACAATCTGTTTATTCGGAGCCGAATTGACGTATGCCGGGCAAAATATCCGTAGTTTTAGTTTTGACCAGGATACCCGGAATATCAGCAGACGATACCGGGACTTTATATCCATCCTGATTATGTCGCTCATAGCCAAACGGTTTGAGAAGAACGAGCCTCCCTATACGGCTGCAGAAATCTCGGAAGAGCACCAGATTCCCATCCGGCTAACCAACCAGGTACTTTATCAGTTGCAGGAAATAGAATTGATTCACGAGGTAGTCACCGACGAAAAAAGCGAAGAGATCGGCTATCAACCGTCAATGGATATCAATCAATTGAATGTAGCCATCTTATTGGATCGTTTGGATACATACGGTTCCGAAAATTTCAAAATTGATAAAGACGAAGAATTCAACGACGAATGGAAAGTGCTGACCGAATCCAGAGAAGAATACTATAAAAAAGCAAGTAAAGTATTACTGAAAGATTTATAAGGAAAAGGAAGCAAGCAGTGCAACGAACTCGAAAATCAGACTTTACAACCTGATATTCTTATCTATAATAAGTCCGAAGCCAGCCTGAAAGGAGAAGACGCCCAACTGAAAGCGGCAGTAGACTATTGGCTGAAGGATTTGTCAAAAAAGAAATAAATAACTTATTATTAATGCCGCTAAATAAGCGGCATTAATAATAAGTTATATATCAACACTTTAGAGGAAACACTTTTGGTTTTAAACAAACAGTCCGTTCCTTTAAAAGGAAAGCATCGTTGGTTTAAAAGGAACGGACTCTTCCTTTAAAACCAACGATGCTTTCTGTTATATGCTTATCCTAAAGGACTAAGAATATAATTATTTTTCAATCAATAACGGTTGTATGAAACCACTTTCTCTTTCGGCTTCCTCATTTTCTTGCGTTTTTCCTTTGCCGGATAACCAATGACAATATCCAGCAATAAACGTTTGGAAGCAGGAATACCGGCAAGCTGTTTCATTTCTTTTTCATCAAACCAACCCAGAATACAAGAGCCCAGTCCTTCGGCTTCAGCCGCCAAAGCAATATGAGCAGCAACTATTCCAATGTCGATCAATGGAAAATGCTTGCCTTTCACCTTTCCACCAAGCAGAGAGGTAATATTAGCAGATTCCTCTACCACCAGAATATGCACGGGAGCATCTTTAGCAAACTTATTCATCCCCAAACCAGCAGCAGCTTTCCCCGCTTTTTGAGCCAGTTCCTTATCCGTGATGACTACAAACCTCCAAGGCTGCGCATTACAAGCCGAAGGCGCCAAACGAGCAGCTTCAAGTATCCGTTCCAACTTTTCCGGCTCCACCGGACGCTCCTTATCATACGAACGGTCGCTTTGACGAGCCTGTACCAATTGAAGAAAATCCATAAGATTGCGATTTTATGATTTACAATTTACGATTAAAATTCGCTTTCGCGACAGCCAACTATTTATATTGAATCATCCGGCTGATATACTTACCGATAATATCGAATTCAATATTTACCACACTGCCAATCTCAAACGTATGGAAGTTTGTATGCTCATACGTATAAGGAATGATAGCTACCTGGAAAGTATCATCGGTCGGATTACATACCGTCAGACTAACACCGTTCACAGTTACCGAACCTTTATCCACCGTGATATATCCACGTTTCGCCATTTCCTTATCAAACGCATATTGGAAGGTAAAATACCAACTACCTTCCGCATCCTTAATATCAATACAAGTAGCGGTCTGGTCTACATGTCCCTGAACGATATGTCCGTCCAGTCGGCCATTCATCATCATGCTACGTTCAACATTCACCTTATCCCCCACTTTCAGCAGACCGAGATTAGAGCGTTCCAATGTTTCTTTCATGGCAGTCACCGTATACGTATCATCTGTCAGAGTCACCACTGTCAGACACACACCATTGTGAGAAATACTCTGGTCGATTTTCAACTCATTCACAAACGAACACTTAAATGTAAAGTGTATATTCTCCTGGTCTTTCACCAGTGCTACCAAAGTAGCATATTCTTCTACGATTCCAGAAAACATAATTTCATTTACTATTTTACGATTTACTACTTACTATTTTAAGATTGAGAATACTCTCTTAATGCAAGGGTCAAAGATACGAATTAGAAAGGAGCTTAAAAAATAAGAGCAAAAAAAAATGGGGCTTTTATTACTGTATCTAATTATTAGCCATTTAGCAAAATGGTGATTCATTCTTGTGCTTTGTATGCCTCATAAGAACATTACAAATATAACTCTTAATTCTGAAATAAAACGCATTTCCCTATGATATTTTAATCTATATGTTCTATTTAACAACTTATATTTAAATAAAAAGCCAACTATCATCTCGATAACTGACTTTTAATTTTTAATCACTTATTTGCCTTGTATATCTTTATAATACTCGGCAAAGTTCTCTGCATAATTCTTAGCTTCGGGACTTCCTTTTGTTTATGTACATCTTTATCCATTATTCTGCTTATAGAAGCAATAATTCCATTTTGTCGCTATCTACCACCTTGACATTTTCTTCCAATACAAACACATACCTCAATAATCCAGAATGTATCTTTTACATTAGATTGGACAGATTCTTATCAGTACCTTTGCTGTAGATAAATCAATTACCAACCTATTTATTTTTACAAAAATATGCAAGTAACACCAAAGAGGAATAACACAATTCACTATTTACCACAAGAGATTAGAGAGACTAGATTAACAGAGGTCACATATTTACCTATCACAAGGGAAATGTTAGAACAACTATTCTCAAATTCAGCTAAGAAGGATAAGCATAAATTAGTTAAGAAGAGAAGGAGGTAATTAATAAGGCAGCAAGTGAATGTTACTTCAAATGCTGCCTTGCTTTTTGTTTCAACCCTGTATCTATTGCTTGGTATAAGTTACAGAATCAGAATTATCTTTAATCGTTAGACGATTACCCGAAATAGAGAAGGTAGACGTATATGTTTCACCGTCTGACCATGTAAATGTAATCTTATCGCCGTCTAAAGAGTACTTAAATGATTCTGAATCAATTTGTTTACCATCTTTAAACTCTTGCCATATACCGCTTCCGTCTGCATTGAATGTATATGAATCACTATAGCCTTTACCGTCATCAACGACTTCACCTCGCCATGTACCAACAATAGGATTGTCATCATCGTCATCGCTACAAGCAACGAAATTTACACTCATAATAATGGCTACTAAAGCCATACCAATAAATCTTAATGTCTTCATTTGTTATATAATCTGTTTGTGCTTCTACGTTCCTAATAGAGAGCGTTAATAATTGAGATATAAGTGTGAGGAACACAACACAAAGTTGCACACTTCTTTAATAAAGAACTGTTGAGTAGTAAAATGGACTGTCTGTTTCTTATATACCTGTATTTATGCCAACCTGTTCCCTATAGTTGGCTACTACATACAAGAAGCTCTAAGTTTGCAGTTAATAGATAAGAGGTCGGAAATTTATTTTAAAAAAGTCAAGCGAGACGAATAATTACCTCCGCATCTTATCAGGAAAATATCAGTCTTATTATCTTTGTTGTATTAAGATAAAGACTGATAGGCGGGAAGAGGACACCATAAAAGAGAAAGCACTTGAGGCTAGCCCACGTAACGGCCTCTCTCCGCCAAGCTGCAAAGCTCCGATAGAATATCAAGGTTGCGAGCCTATTTAGAGTTTAGAGTTCAAACAGCTTTTAC
>NZ_GG774827.1:20479-53557 GCF_000163675.1 Bacteroides sp. D22
AATCCCGAAATTAGAGATTACTATCAAAGACTGATTAGTAAGGGAAAGAAGCCTCAAGTGGCTTTAAATAATGTCAAGAACAAACTCATAAGAATCATAGTGGCATTAGTCAGGAAGAAAGTACCATATGATCAAAATACATACAAATATTATGAAGAACGAGAAGTTATAGAAAGGAAAAAGAACGAGAAGTTAATTTATTGTTAAACGGAATAAGAGATTAGGATATTAGCATAGAATACGTGGGAACTATTGAATATTACTACGTTGAGGCTCTGGACTGCCCTAAGTCAAGTAATAAACAATAGCCCACGCCAAACGATATATAGACTATCTTAATAAGATAGGTATATAACATTGACGTGAGCGTTCTTGCCTATTATCCTTGACTTATGAAATTGTCCAGATTTCAACGTAGGATAATATATCAAACGCTCTTCGTTAACTATGTCCTTTCAGAACTATCTCCATAGAAGTCTGAAATTGCT
Source organism: Bacteroides sp. D22 (assembly GCF_000163675.1). NCBI lineage: Bacteria > Pseudomonadati > Bacteroidota > Bacteroidia > Bacteroidales > Bacteroidaceae > Bacteroides > Bacteroides sp. D22. The sequence goes on from NZ_GG774827.1 coordinate 20,968, forward strand.
ACAAAGTTACTAAAAGCTGTTTAATTTGCAAGAACTATTGTTTATTAAAAGTTGAGAGCTGTCTCTGTTCAATAATTCAAGGTTGGTATGAAACTTGCCAAATCCCCATATAAGTAGAAATTCAGAACTTTCATACCAACCCAATTATCAGAAGCTAAGACAATCATAGGTATTCAATAATTCTTCCTGCCTTAATCCCAAGTATCTTTTAGTAATTGATACACTGGAATGATTGAATAGCTCCATGAGCTTAACAAGTGCAAGCTCTGAATTATCACTGTTCATATTATAAACCTGTCTGCCAAAAGTCTTTCTAAGAGAATGACACGAAAAATTGCCTATATGTAACCTGTACTTCTTCTTAATCTCCTTCAACATGACATTAATTCTCTGAACTGTGTACACTGTCCCCTTCTGACTTATTAATACAGGCGCATTTATGCCAACTGGATTTATATGCTCATAACAATCTCTGATATGTTGTTGTAGCTGCATGTTAATCCTAATTGTCCTTTGCTTCCCTGTCTTAATCTCTGTAATGGTAAACTCTTCTGCATCTAGTATCTGATTCCACCTCAAAGCAAGAATATCAGAAATTCTTAGACCTGTGAAGCAACCTAAAGCAATAAGAAGTGACATCTTATAATTACTATCCCTTGCCAATTTTCTTATTAAGTTCATGGCTTCGCTCCATTGCAAATAATCTGCTGTTGTACTTGAATATTTAAGTGACATAATGTTCTGTTTTATAGTGAAACTAATAAAAGTGAATATTAATTTTGAGTTGGAATATCTAACTTACTGATTACTAGCTAAACATTCACTAATAGAAGAAGTGAATGTTTGACTACTGGCTAATAATAGAGAAAGAGTACCTATATATAGTATATAGATACCCTTATTAGTTCTTCATGTACTACTTCATCGTAATAATCTTGTATATAGTCCAAATAATCATCAAGAAGAATACAACAGGTGAAATTGCACACATAACAAGTAACAAGATAGTCCAAAATATAACGACTAATAACGCTTGTAACATAATCTTTTGAGTATTAATAGGTAATGAATAATCAAGGGACACCCTTATTATATGGATGCCCCTTTTAAGTACTCTGTAATACCACTAACTAAGAAACCATTGATACTTGTCATCACCATGTAAAGCGGAACATATACCCGTTGCAAGTTCTGTAGCATTATAGGCTCTATCCAAGAATGAATCTATATAGCTGCTCTTATTTGCACCTGTGAGCAAGTTGTAGAATTTCCACATAGACAAATCATTCCCCAAACTGCCAAAGTTCTCGTCATTGATATACGCTTTAGCCACATTGTTAACCTGTGTATCAGTAAGCAACATTTTAGGTATATCTTTCTGATAGCCTTGCGGTAATGACTGATAAAGTCTCATTCTTCCAAGTAGTTGGCAAAACTGATGCTCCGTCATACTGGTATTGCCTAAAGACTGCATCAAATGTATGTGTTTGGCTGCATCGTATTTGTGGAACATTTCCAATACCGCTTGATATAAATCCCTTGTATTGGTAACTTCCAAGCAACTAAGATAACCGTCTGTAGATACACATAGATTTGTGCAAACCTTACAAGTAAAGCCAATAAACACTTTAAACCGCTCCGCACCCTTCTTTGAATAAAGATTAGTATGGTTATAAGCTCTCACACCACCAATAGTAAGGGTTAGCCTGTTACCGTGTACTGTCTCATAGATAGTAGGAACTTCAATAACAAAAGCGCACCTCTCGTAATAGATAGTCTTATCACTCTCTAGTAACTGATTGGCGGGCTTATGTATCGCTTCGGGAATTCTGCCTTTGATTACATGAGAAACACGAATATCTGGCGATTCAATTTGTTCACCGCTAAAGAATGTATTGGTTGCATCCTGTACCGCTTCGATAAAAGCCACATGAGATAATGTAGCTTCGTTATCTTTGGCAAATACAGGGATAATGCAATCATTCCTTAGATGTTCCAAACTGGCTTCAATCGTATTGGCTTCAATAAATAACGGTCGTTTCTGCTTAATAATTGGCTCTTCAATTATTACCGCTTCTTCTGCATATTCACCAAAGTTTCTACTAGTTCTTTGTACTGGCATAATCTGTAATGTTGATTCCATAATCTGTAATTTATTTAGTTAATCTTAGAAATTCCTCTGTCTGAAAGCTAAGCAAGCCACAATCAGTATTAATAATCCAATAAAGAACTGTGGCATTAAGACTACTGGCACAATTAGAATTATTCCAAACGTCAATAAAATCTTTAAATTCTCCATACGCATAATAATAGATTAGTAAATAGTGTATTTAAGGACAAAATGAGGGCTTAACATGAAGTAGTATTCATTCACTTTCCTTTGTGCATCTTTATATGTAGACATATACAAATCGTTGATAAGTCCGCACATTTCAGAAGTTCATAAGGTTTGTGGGCTGAATAGCGATTTATGTTATCCTTTCTTTTTCCTAATGGTTCGGTATGGGGTGTTAGGCGTAACAATAAAGCTTAGCGCATGATATACATCTGATACGCTCACTGACGAATCAAATATTTCACCTTATAGCTGTATAAACTCCAAATAGAAACACTTCCTCAAGAAAAGGGTCGGGGGTATGAATTTTAAGTACCTATATTTTTGGGTTGGGTATCAAAAGGAACTTTTCCAGTAATATATATCACTCTCAAATGCCATTATTGGTCTTTAGGATATACTCCCCTATAGAATGACGGACTTATGCCAGTATCAGTATAAAGTTTGCAGATTGTCCACAATTCATGATTTTACTGTCGGAATATTAATTACCTTTGCAATATCAGGACAATGGGAAACACCCAAAATATAATCCTCAAAATTATTCCGATTCCATGTTAGAGATACCCAAAACGGGTATAATTCGACCTGATGCGTATCAGGTTTTATTATTCTTGTGACTGTCCAATATTTCTACCATGACTCCCTTATACTAAAGATAAAAATTCTCTATAAAGTGGACAACACTAGATTAGATTATTCCAGTCAAATTAACTTTTAACTTAACTCATGAAGAAAGAAATGATTAAAATTCCGGCAAATATCAAGTATTTAACCGAACGGGAGAAGTTCATAGAAGAATTCGGGAAACCGTTTGAACTTCCTAATGGCATTTTGAATAAAGAGATACCCGGCTGTGGAGCAACTACAGTCGCATTGACAGATGAACATAAAACTATTATATGCAGCCCTCGCAATGAACTGTTGAAAAACAAACATGAACAATACCCTGATACCTTGCTTGTAATTGGCGGAGTAGACACCAAAGAGATTGAGGCATATTTGCAGACTGCGGAGCTTCCCAAGATTCTGGTCTCCTACGATTCCGTGTATAAATTGATTGGCTGTATTAAATATAAATCAGATTGGCGTGTAGTAGTGGATGAATTCCAGTGCTTGTTGGCAGATAGTAGTTTCAAGTCTGAAATAGAATTGCACTTTTTGGATAATTCAAGGTCGTTTCCGTATGTTACATTCTTATCGGCAACTCCAATTCTTGACAAATATCTGGAACAGATTGACCACTTCAAGGATATGAATTACTATCAGCTTGACTGGGAAGAAAAGGATATTGTCAGAGTATATCGAGAGCGCACAAAGAATCCTATCAATGCAGCATTGGAAATAGTTCGCTACTATCAGAATGGCAATTATCCTTCTGTGTATGTTAATGGGGAAAGGATTTACTCCAAAGAATGTGTTATATTTCTCAATAGTGTAAATAATATTGTGAATATTATTAAACAAACAGAACTCAATCCGGAAGAAGTAAATATCATTGTAGGTAATTCTGACGATAACGACAGACAGATTGCAAGGATTGGGGAAGGATTCAAAAGAGGGAGAATTCCCTTGAAAGGGGAGACGCACAAGAAATTCACCTTCTGTACTTCCACCGCTTATGCGGGCTGTGATTTCTACTCTACCAATGCCGCAACTTTTGTCATTAGTGATTGCAATCGTCCGAACACTGCGGTTGATATAGCAACGGAACTGGTACAGATTGCAGGCAGGCAGCGTCTGGCATGCAACCCCTTCAGGCAGTTCCTCACCTTCATTTACAATGTCAATGCAGAGGAGGTAGAGCAAGAGGCATTCAATGAGCATCTGTGCCGGAAGGTCAATGTGACACTTGACGAGATTAGAGACAACAACAATGCCGGTGAAGCATTGAGAGCCAAACGTATCAAGGATTTTAGGAGAATCCCCGACAATGTAAAATATCAGGATTCATATACAATGTACGATGAACAGAAAGGAGAATTTGTTTTCAACCGTTTAGCCTATGTAAATGAGCAATACTGTTTTGATGTCCAGAAGTTCAATTATCAGAATGGGGTAATTGTAAAGAAACTGCTCCAAGATAGTAGTTTCGATGTCAGTGAGAATCAAACTTATGCCGTTTACCAAGAACAGTTGAAACATCTAATCAAAAAGGAGCCATTTGTAGACAGGATGCAGGCATACTGTGAATATCGTGCCAAGCAAGGGCTGATTGTCAATCTCGCAATGTCAACACTGGAAAGCAAATATCCAGAACTTAGGTATTATTATGAGGCTTTGGGGGCTGACAGGATTAAAGCTTTGAATTATAAAGAGAAGAAACTGCTCAATGAAATCCATATCATGAAAACCAAAAATAAGATTCGTCATGAATTACACGGCATTATTCATATCGGAGACAGAATATTAACTACTGATATTCAGCAAACCTTACGTGTTGTATATGACAGGTTGGGCATTGACAAGTCACCGAAGGCGACCGACCTCAATGAATTCTTTGAGATTCATCCTGTCAAGATACCGACCGCCAACGGCCGGAAGAATGGCTTTGAGATTCGAGGAATATTGTAAACAAACAGAAAGAGGCTGAACTCAAAATCAATTTGAGACAGCCTCTTATTTTATGTATCATGTACAATCCGGTTATTCTTATTGCTGTTGAGCGTTACGCATCTCAATAACTCGCTCGATGATTAAGTGCTGAATACAGCTAATTTTATCTTCGCACTTAGCTGCTTCAATCCGCAACTTCTCTGTTGCTTCAATGCTGTTTAACACATTACAGACTGTATCAAAGTCATATTGCGAGATGCAATAATTAATGGCCTTAATATATCTGGTTTGTTTTGCAGCTTTCACGCTAAAGGCTTGTACTGTTGCCTTCATCAATTGCTCCGCCTGCGCATAAGTTCTATATTCTTCTTTAAAAAGAGAAGAACTCATAGCAAGGGCTTTGCTTTGTAATAAAGAAACAGTAGTGCTTATACCAAAATATCCCTGTACGGCAGTACCGGAAATAGAGTACTTCTCACCGAAGCTGCGGATATTCAGTAATAATTCATCTCCCGTTACAATTCCGGCATATCCTATCCACTCATCCTTTGAAGGACATTGAGAGAAATATGCAGTTGTTGCTACTCTGCGGTAAGCGTCGGCAACACTATCACATTCCACTAATTCAGCTTGCAGTGGCTCATCCGTCAAACCGAGCAAGTTAACATTGTCGGCTTTATCCAGATAGACCATTACGGCCGGAGCATTATCGGGAAGATTCTTTATTTTATTACCAACGTAATCGTATAGAGGAACATTCTCTGCGTAGAATGGTTTTGCATCACAGAAGCAAACCACAGTCGGCAAGAGCTTGCTCTTATCTATAGCTTTAAATACTTTGTCCTTCTCAAAGTTTTTACGTTTGAGAGAATAATCGGTGAAGGCAGGAATGATTTCCTGTTCTTCGCCGTTCAAGTTTATCGTGGCAACAAAGTACCACTTGGGAGCTTCTTGTCTCCCAATATTTACATATTTCATAAACTTTAATATTATTAAATTTATTAAGCGGGCGGTATATAAGAGCGGGCATACTTACACCTTCATATATACCCGGCAATCCGAGAATTGCCTAATTAATAATATTAACAATTATGAACTAATTGCCACAGCTTATCACTTCCAAGCAAAAAGCGATAGCTTAAAGCACCGAGGTGCTGGGGTCGGATTGTACATGATGTCAAAGAGCGGGTTGTTCAATGCTTACTCATCAACAACATGAGTTAATCATTTAACTGCTGCAAAGATAAACCATTTTACTGATAACATCCAAATTCTACGGTTATTATTTCTCGTAAATGCTTGATTTCGTCCGGATTAGCTACATTAATCCAGACTATCAGTTAACGTCAGTTAATGAGATTTTATCATACCTCCTTACAGCCGTATCTGTTTGGGGAGAATATGGCGGTTTGGGTAGTAGAATCACTTTACTTGTCCTTGGCCCTCAATATTGCCGCTACAATTTCTTTCATGTCATTAAGGCTGTCATTATCCAGAATCCCCATTTTGAAAGCCTTATCAACAATCTGCATGACAGCTTCCACATTTACCTCTATCTTTATACATTTGACAATTAACAGCTTAAGCTCGTCCCTCAAATTGGACAGATTACCAACAGACAGCCGTTCCACATATTTATGGGCTACTTCAAGGCCGGAGGCGGGAGATTGCATAAAAGCCTCTATTTCTTTCACAATACCACTTATCTCGCTATTGTAATCATATAGTTTGCCGTCCTTCACATACCCCATACGTTCAAACATGTCACTGGCTTTATTGATTCGGGATGCTAAAAATTGAGTGTCCAACAGAGTATCGAACGTAATACCATTTATAGTATTTTGATACTGTTTTAAAATATTAATGGCTTCTTTGTTACCTTCTTGACTAATAGTAGTAGGTACTTTATCAGATTGCCTTACTTTTGTAGATTCTGTTTCCAACATTAGTAAAGCGGCATCCTCAGAGGTTAATCTTACATATTTCTTAAAAGACTTTGCATCATTATGTCCTGTTATCTTCATTATAATATGACTATCATAGCCATGTTTTAGCATATTACAGATAAAGGAACGTCTTGCTGTATGCGTTCCTATTAGTTCGTATGCTTTCACTTGTGTTGTAACAACTTCTCCTCCCCTATCCTCTGTTACATTATGTAATCTTGTTATACCTGCTTTTTCACCTATGTTCTTTAAATAGTTCAAAGCTGTTTGATTGGTATAAATAGGAAAACCATTTTTATACTTATTCAGAATATCTATAGCAACAGGTAAAAGAGGAATTGATACTCTATGCGTTTTCTTTTCTTGCACAATTTCTATTACTTTCCCTTTACCATTAGGCGCTTCCTTTATAATCCCCTCATTAATTGCTTGCGTATCAGAGAAGCGTTGCCCTATCCAACATTGTAATACAAACAAATCTCTCACTTCTTCTTCCCTTCCTGTTAAGCGCAAAGCATATATTTTATCTATTTCATCTTCCGTTAAATAAATCTCATTTTCATCACCTTGTCTACTTTGGGGCTTTTTATACTTGTCCAGTTTGGATTCGTGAATATCAATCATGCCTTGCTGCTCTGCTCTTTTAAGAATACATATTATCTTCTCTACCTTATTACCAACCGTAGTAGTTTTCGTTGTTTTACCTTTACCAACTTCCTTATTAAAAAGATAAGATTCATAATCCTTTATCAATGGTAAATTTATATCACTAAAACTAATAGGATATTTACCTACTTCATTCAGAAAAGCTTCAAAGAACTTTATTTGTTTCACATAATCAGCTCTTGTACTATCTTTTATAGTTCTATCTAAAGCTAATGTATTACGTAACCAATGTACTGCATTTATATTTTGCTTTTCTTTCTCCATAGTATCTTTGTATATAAACTTCTTTAATATCTTAACACTATTTCCGATTTCGTTGGGATTGTCACAAAGATAACGCTTATATTGCAGAAAGCGATTTTTAATCTCAATTATTTTCGTGTTAACAATAGTATTATTGAGATTATCAAGTTCACTTAACCTACAACTGATATAAGCCTCTTGCTTCTTCACATTCCAATGTTCTGGATATACCTTAACACCCGTAGAAAGTCTTATTTGCTTCCTATCTATCCTGCATACCAAATAGATATTAGTAGGCTTGTTTGATTTGGGTTCTCTCAAATTAAACTTAGCCTGTACTTCATTAAAAAAAATCTGTCCCGTTTGAGCCTTGTTATTCATTTCTGTGCTTCAATTTCGTAATTCAAACTCGTACTTCAATTTCGTGCTTACAAGGCTTTAGCTAACAAAATATCAAGAAGAATCCTCTCTCACAGTATTATAGAACGCCAATTTACTATCATCAATAAGAGCAAAAAAAAATGGGGCTTTTCACAAAGCTCCATTTTTCAGTTTTCAATAGGTATTAGTTTTTTTTAAGGTAAAAAGATTGTTTTCAGGATAACGGTGCAAATATAGGCGGTTTTACCGATACTATCCAAATTATAAAACATGTCATATAACATCTTTTTGAAAATTCTTTGGATTTATTATCATTTGAAGCAAAATCTCCTGTAACTTGTCCGTTATAGGTGACAAATATAGGATATTTTTTTAAGGAGCCCTAATTTCTGTTTAAAAATCCGCAAAAAATTACTTTTCCGGGTAGTTTTCGTCCGTTTTGCCACGATGTTTTAACACTTTGGCGTCAATGAAGAAAACAATCTCCTCGGCAATATTGGTAATATGGTCTCCCGAACGTTCCAGTTTACGGAACACACTGACCAAATCTACGCAGGTATGTACAGCTTCCGGATGTTCGATGATATAGTCAGAAAGAATACCTGTCGCATCCGCATTGATTTCATCCAGCAAATTATCCTTGGCAAACACTCCCGCTGCCAGGTCATTACTCTCTTCATTTAAGGCACGCTTCGCCAGTTCCAGCATCGACAACACTTCTGCCTGCATCTCTGCCAGACGAAGACGGTTCAATAATTCCGCATCCAACACCGGCTCTTTGCAACGAAGTACAAAGCGGGCAATACCTTCCGCAAAGTCGCCCAAGCGTTCCAGATTCGTATTGATCTTCAGCATAGCCAATACAAAACGGAGGTCAATCGCCACCGGATTATATAATGCGATAATGTCTTCCACATCGCTATCTATCTTCAATTCAAAAGCATTCACCCGACGCTCGCGAACCATCACTTGTTGAGCCAACTCCTTGTCGAGGGTCAACACAGCCTCTCCGGCACGGTCAAGCTGGTTGTACACCAAGGTCCACATTTCATCAATTTCCTTCTTCAATAGGATAAGTTCCGATTCTATAAACTTTACCATAGTCTATTATATATAAATGATTAATATTTTGCTAATGACATTTCAGAAATAAATTTCAGGCACGGATTTCACGAATTACCCGAAGCGTCCCGTTATGTAATTCTGGGTAGCCTCTTTCTCCGGATTGGTGAATATCCTTTTCGTCTGATCGAATTCCACCATTTCGCCCATATAGAAAAACGCCGTCTTATCACTGACACGGGCTGCCTGCTGCATATTATGCGTAACGATTACAATCGTATAATCCTTCTTCAATTCATGGATCAACTCCTCCACCTTAGCCGTAGAAATAGGGTCGAGTGCAGACGCAGGCTCATCCATCAGCAATACCGAAGGAGAGACAGCCATCGCACGGGCGATACAAAGCCGCTGTTGCTGTCCGCCGGACAACGCATAAGCCGACTCCTTCAACTTATCTTTCACCTCATCCCAAAGAGCCGCTCCTTTCAATGTTTCCTCCACACGCTGACGAATGAAAGCATTATCTTTTATTCCGTTCACACGAAGTCCGTAAGCCACATTCTCGAATATACTTTTCGGGAAAGGATTCGGACGCTGGAACACCATTCCTACATTCTTGCGGAGTTCGTCCACTTCCACCCCTTTCGCATATATATTATGTCCGTCGATACGGATTTCTCCCTCCAGACGGGTATCAGGAATCAAATCATTCATCCGGTTGAAAAGCCGGAGGAAAGTAGACTTACCGCAACCGGACGGTCCGATAAAAGCGACAACCGACTTTTCCTCAATCTGCATACTGATACCCTTCAATGCATGAAAATCTCCATACCAAAAGTTCACATCACGCGCATCTATTTTCACTGTATCCATATACTAATCTAGTTTGTTTTTACTCTTTTCTCAAAATACTTTCTCAATGCATTAGCCAGCAGATTCACGAACAGGATAATCATAATCAACACCAATGCCGTACCATAAGCCAGCGGCAATTGTGCCTCCATATCCGTTCCACTCGTGGAAATCACATACAAATGGTAAGGCAATGCCATACACTGATCGAAAATACCCGTTGGCAGTTGTGGCAGGAAGTATGCGGCACAAGTAAACAGAATCGGTGCCGTCTCTCCCGAAACACGTCCCAAGGCAAGAATCAACCCTGTGATAATGTTCGGCATCCCCATCGGCAGAATGACGTGCCAGATCGTCTGCAACTTCGTTGCCCCCAAGGCCCGGCTACCTTCACGCATACTGTCGGGAATGGCTTTCAAAGCTTCCTCCGTTGTCCGAATGACCAAAGGTACGCAAAGCAAACCTAATGTCAAAGAACCGGCCAAAATACTATCACCAAATCCCATATAATTGACAAACAGCGCCATACCGAACAATCCGAATACGATGGAAGGAATACCGCTCAAGTTATTGGTCATCACCCGGATAAAGCGTACCAACTTACCTTTCGGCGCATACTCATTCATATAAATTCCGCTCATCACCCCTATCGGAAAGGCGAACAGCGCACTCCCCACCATCAGATAGAAAGTACCGACAATAGCCGGCCATATACCGCCACCTGTCATCCCGTCCGTAGGAGCCGAAGTGATAAAATCCCAACTGATAGCGCCGATTCCTTTATAGACGATAAATCCCAGAATTGCAAACAATATCAGTACAATGCAAAGGCTCAACAGCCGGAAAATCCCGAAAGCAACTTTCTGCGAACGGTGTTTAGCTTTATTATTACTCCGTATTTCCATCTTATTTGCTACGTTTTAATCCTTTAGAGGAAATATATTCCACACTAAAGTTGATAATCAATGTGATGAAGAACAGTACTACACCCAACAGGAACAACGCCTGATAGTGAGGTCCTCCCGCAGGAGCTTCTCCCAATTCGGCTGCAATCGTAGCCGGAATGGTACGCAAAGGCTCAAGGATCGTTGTCGGAATCACAGCCGCATTACCCGTCACCATCAATACTGCCATCGTCTCCCCGATAGCACGTCCGATACCGAGTACCACACCGGATGTAATCCCCGAAATAGAATAAGGAATCACTACCTTATATATCGTCTGCCATTGCGAAGCGCCCAATGCCAGACTCGCTTCCCGCATTGCACGCGGACAGTTGCGCATCGCGTCTTCCGTCACCGTTATAATAGTAGGCAATGCCATAATAGCCAGTACGATACTTCCCGCCAAGCCACTCTCTCCTACCGGAAGATCAAACAATTTCTGAATCAACGGAACAATGACAATTAATCCGAAAAAGCCATAAACAACGGAAGGAATACCACTCAACAGTTCGATAATCGGTTTTAGCCAGTTCCGCACTTTCGGATTTGCCACTTCAGACATATAAATAGAAACCGACAGCCCGAACGGCAAAGCAAAAAGGATGGCAAACAGGCTCACCCACAACGTCCCGGTAATCAACGGCAAAAAGCCGAATTGAGCAGCCGGAGTAGCCGTAGGAAACCATTCGGCACCCGCAAATACATCCTTTACGGAAATAGTGTTATCCTCAATGAAATGTACCGCGTCCGGATGAACAATAAATTTCTGCGGAACAAAAGCTACGATGCCGGGTGTTTTCTCTACCAGCTCCGTAATCTTATCGCCTGCATATTCATAAGCAGGTCCCAACTCCTCTTCCGTATAATGCTGCGTTATGTCCTCCAAACGAAAAACCCGGATAAGGAGATCTTCCCCACCGAGTTCCTTCCAGTTTGTAATCTCTTCGTCAAAAACATTTTTTATCTGTGCGGGGCTCAACACGCTAACCTTGTTGCTCTTATTCAGCGCCAACACATATCCCTCTTCAATCACTTTACTCTTGAACAGCCCGAAAGCTTCAGTGAAAAGGAAGAGTACAATCAGCAGAATAGTAATACTTGTCACAAAGCCGCTACAAGTCAACATTCCTTCTATAATCTTTTCAAATACCTTTTTCATATACCTGCTATGATTTCTGATGCAAAGAAAGCGTCTCTTTATTAAGGAGGTGTGACTAACGTTTGAAGGAAATGTTTCAATCATGTTACGTTTGTGTTACAAGTACTATTTCCACTCCGGATGAAATGAAAATGTAATATCCGATTGCTTAATTTGCAACGTTAATAAAACGAAGAAATATGAAAGTGAGAAGAAACTTATTAATCGCCCTTTCCTTACTCTCGCTCGGTGCCAACGCACAACGTATTAAAGGTAGCGATACGGTACTGCCTGTCGCACAACAGACAGCAGAGCGGTTTATGAACCAGCATCCGGATGCCCGTGTCACAGTGACCGGTGGCGGAACCGGTGTAGGTATCTCCGCTTTAATGGATCATACAACGGACATCGCAATGGCTTCCCGCCCGATCAAATTCAGCGAAAAGATGAAAATAAAAGGAGCCGGAGAAGAAGTAGACGAAGTGATTGTAGCCTACGATGCTCTTGCCGTGGTGGTGCATCCCTCCAATCCGGTAAAGCAGCTGACCCGCCAACAACTGGAAGACATTTTCCGGGGGAAGATAAACAACTGGAAACAGGTAGGCGGAGACGATCGCAAAATAGTGGTTTACTCGCGCGAAACATCGTCCGGTACTTACGAATTTTTCAAAGAGAGCGTACTGAAAAATAAAAACTACATGGCAAGCAGCCTTTCCATGCCGGCAACGGGTGCCATCATCCAGTCTGTCAGCCAGACCAAAGGAGCCATCGGATATGTCGGACTGGCATACGTATCTCCCCGTGTCAAAACGCTTTCCGTATCATACGACGGCACCCACTATGCCACGCCTACGGTAGAGAACGCCACCAATAAGACCTACCCCATCGTGCGCCCGCTTTATTACTACTACAATGTAAAAAATAAGGAACAAGTCTTCCCCCTGATTCAGTTTATTCTCTCGTCCGACGGACAGGACATTATAAAAAAGAGCGGTTATATTCCGGTTAAATAAAAAAAATGTCCTACTTTTGTAGCCTAAATACAGATAACATTAACCGTTATGACAGATATTAAAAACGAAGAAGCAGGCGAAAAGAAAAGCTTGAACTTTATTGAACAGGCAGTAGAGAAAGACTTGAAAGAAGGTAAAAATGGTGGAAAAGTGCAGACACGCTTCCCGCCCGAACCTAACGGTTACCTTCACATCGGCCATGCCAAAGCTATTTGCCTTGATTTCGGCATCGCAGAAAAACACGGCGGTGTATGTAACCTTCGTTTCGACGACACAAACCCGACCAAGGAAGATGTGGAATATGTAGAAGCTATCAAAGAAGATATTCAATGGTTGGGCTACCAGTGGGGAAACGAATACTACGCTTCCGACTACTTCCAACAATTATGGGACTTCGCTATCCGCCTGATCCAGGAGGGAAAAGCATATATTGACGAACAAAGCTCCGAACTGATCGCACAGCAAAAAGGTACTCCTACCCAACCGGGTGTGGAAAGCCCTTACCGCAACCGTCCTATCGAAGAAAGCCTCGAACTTTTTAAGAAAATGAATAGCGGCGAGATCGAAGAAGGTGCCATGGTGCTCCGTGCCAAGATTGACATGGCTAACCCGAATATGCACTTCCGCGATCCGATTATTTATCGTGTAGTGAAACACCCGCACCACCGTACAGGTACTACCTGGAAGGCTTATCCGATGTATGACTTCGCTCACGGACAGAGTGACTTCTTCGAAGGAGTAACTCACTCGCTGTGTACACTCGAATTTGTGGTACACCGTCCTCTTTACGACCTCTTCATCGACTGGTTGAAAGAAGGAAAAGACCTGAACGACAACCGTCCCCGTCAGACTGAATTCAACAAACTGAACCTAAGCTACACCCTGATGAGCAAACGTAACTTGCTCACACTGGTGAAAGAAGGACTAGTAAACGGATGGGACGACCCCCGTATGCCGACTATCTGCGGTTTCCGCCGTCGCGGTTATTCGCCGGAGTCTATTCATAAATTTATTGATAAAATCGGATATACCACATACGATGCCCTGAACGACATCGCCCTGTTGGAAAGCTCCGTTCGGGACGACCTGAACAGCCGTGCCACCCGTGTATCGGCAGTGATCAACCCGGTTAAACTAATCATCACCAACTATCCGGAAGGACAGGTTGAAGAACTGGAAGCAATCAACAACCCGGAAGACCCGGAAGCAGGAAGCCACCTGATCGAATTCAGCCGTGAACTGTGGATGGAACGCGAAGACTTCATGGAAGACGCTCCTAAGAAATATTTCCGCATGACACCGGGACAGGAAGTACGCCTCAAAAATGCCTATATCGTAAAATGCACCGGTTGCAAGAAAGACGAAAACGGCGTAATAACAGAGGTATATTGCGAATATGACGCTAATACCCGTAGCGGTATGCCGGACGCAAACCGTAAGGTGAAAGGCACGCTCCATTGGGTAAGCTGCAATCACTGCCTGCAAGCAGAAGTACGTTTGTACGACCGCCTGTGGAAAGTGGAAAACCCGCGCGACGAACTGGCTGCCATCCGCGAAGCTAAAAATTGCGAAGCACTGGAAGCCATGAAAGAAATCATCAATCCGGACTCATTGAAAGTTCTGCCCAACTGCTACATAGAGAAGTTCGCAGCTACCCTGCCTACACTCTCCTACCTGCAGTTCCAACGGATCGGTTACTTTAATATCGACAAAGAATCAACCCCGGAAAAACTGATTTTCAACCGCACAGTAGGGTTGAAAGATACGTGGGGGAAGATTAATAAATAACCTTTCACCACAGATTACACGGATTAACACAGATTTTTATTCTATATTTCTCTAATCTGTGTTAATCCGTGTAATCTGTGGTGAACAAAATTAATAAAAATGGGTAGAAAGAACTCACCATCAGCCAAAAAGCAACTAGCCACACTTATCACAAACTACGAAAAAGCAAAAGCAGAAAACCGACAACTTTATCTGGATGCTGACCAACTGGCCGACATCGCCGACTGGTATGCCTCCGAACGGAAATTTGAAGAAGCACAAGAAGTAATCACCTACGGACTTAAGATACATCCGGGAAATACAGCTTTACTCATCGAACAAGCCTATCTCTACCTGGACACCCAAAAACTGCAAAAAGCAAAGAAAGTAGCAGATTCCATCACCGAAGATTTTGACTCGGAAGTGAAACTGCTGAAAGCCGAACTATTGCTGAATGGAGGAAAACTGGAAGAAGCCCAATGGCTATTAAGTACGATAGCGGATGCCGACGAACTGGAAACAATCATTGATGTCGTATTTCTCTATCTGGACATGGGATACCCGGATGCAGCCAAAGAATGGCTCGACCGAGGTAAATCGCGTTATGCCGAAGATGAAGAATATATGGCCCTCACAGCCGATTATCTGGCATCGACCCACCAAGTAGAATCGGCCATCATCTATTACAACAAACTCATCGACAAATCCCCTTTCAACCCTTCCTACTGGATGGGACTGGTGAAATGTTACTTTGTTCAGGAACAAATAGACAAGGCCATCGAAGCCTGTGATTTTGCGTTGGCAGCCGACGATCAGTGTGGAGAAGCCTACGCTTATAAAGCGCATTGTTTTTTCTATCTGAACAATTCGGATGATGCCATCGAGAATTACCAAAAAGCGATCGAACTTAAATCCATCCCCCCTGAACTGGGTTATATGTTCATGGGAATATCCTACGGCAATAAAGAAGAATGGCAGAAAGCCGATGACTATTACGACAAAGTAATCGCACGTTTTGAAGAAGACGGAGACAGACAGTCTGTCCTATTAATAGACACATATACCAGCAAAGCCTTCGCCCTGTCTCATCTGGAAAGATATGAAGAAGCACATCAGCTCTGCGAGAAAGCCAAAGAGATAAACCCGAATGAAGGATTGATTTATCTGACAGAGGGAAAACTATATCTGGCAGAGGAGCTGGAAGACGAAGCAGCCTTGTCTTTCGAAAAAGCGATAGAGATTAACTCTAACATAGAAATGTGGTATATGATCGCCTCTGCTTATTCGGAAAGTGACTATCTGATAGAAGCCAAAGAATACTTTGAAAAAGCGTACCAGATGAATCCGAAATACGAAGATGTGACGGAGAAATTGAGTGTGCTTTGCCTCATGCACGGTGAAATCGACAACTTCTTTAAATACAACAAAGAATGTGAACATCCACTGGAAGAAGATATGATTCTGGATCTGTTAAATAGTCCCGAACATAGAGAGGAAGATGAAAGGACTCTCAAAGAAGTGTGGGAACGCATGAAAAAGGAGAATAAGAAAAAGAAGAAAGGAAAAAAATAAATCAGATTAATAAATTCTATCCTCAAAAAACATGGAATCAGTAGCAGAACTTCTTAAATGGGTATTAGAAAATTTGAACTATTGGGTAGTCACCATTTTTATGGCTATCGAAAGTTCTTTTATTCCCTTCCCCTCGGAAGCCGTAGTGCCACCTGCCGCATGGAAAGCTATGGCAGACGACAGTATGAATATCTTTCTCGTGGTCCTATTTGCCACCATAGGAGCAGATATCGGTGCATTAGTAAATTATTATCTGGCGCGTTGGCTGGGTCGTCCTATTGTCTATAAATTCGCCAACAGCCGTTTAGGGCACATGTGCCTTATTGACGAAGAAAAAGTACACCATGCAGAAGAATATTTCAGAAAGCACGGTGCAGCCTCCACTTTCTTTGGCCGTCTCATTCCGGCTGTACGCCAACTTATCAGTATTCCCGCAGGATTAGCCGGCATGAAATTAGGACCTTTCCTACTTTACACCACTCTCGGCGCTGCGATATGGAACAGTATATTGGCTCTACTCGGATACCTGATCTACCGGTTTACAGACCTCAAAACCACTAATGACGTCTATGTAATGGCAACCACATACAGCCACGAAATCGGCTATGTCATTATAGCAGTGGTGGTATTGGTCATCGGATTCCTAGCTTATAAGGGACTGAAGAAGAAAAAATAAGTATTAAGTATTAGGTATTAAGTATTACCATGACTAATACTTAATACCTAATACTTAAAAACCAATCCTTAGAAATTGAATTGGACTCCCACTCCCAAGATCTCTTTAAATTGTACACGAGATCCTTTGGTACCATCCTTTTGTACAATCTTCACATCATCGTCATACATCAGGTTAGTAGTGAGCGTGGTTGAAAACCATTTATTGATAATCATATTTATTTGCACTTCCCAGTTCACATCTATGTTCAATGGTTTATGCAGATAATCGGAATATAAATCCAAACGCGAATATACTGTCATATTCTTCAAAAATTCATATTTGGCTTCCCCTTTCAAGTTAGCACCGAAACTGGATAACAGGTGTTTGCCCGGATCCACTCCATAGGCTCCTTCGTCCGAGAGACGGTCATTGAGAACAAATGTTCCGCGCCATGCAGCAGGAGACAATACAACGGTAAATATCTTACCCGGATCATAAGTAAAGCCCAAACCGGTAGTCAAATAAGCGGGAGCCATAAATTCGGAGATAGCAACATCCTTATTGACGGAATAGTCATATCCGGGAGAAAACTGCGTCTGGAAAGTGGCGAATGCGCTGGCATACCAACTTTTGGCAATAGCATAGCCATAATTCGTATTCAAATAAATCTTATCATTAGCCTTCCTGGTTCCGTCGTCACCGGTCTTATTCAATCCATAAGCCAGTTCGATACGATTATTCCACAGATGTTTTCCTTTCTTATAATTAATCTGATAAGTGCCTTGCAAGTCAAAGGCAACAGAGTTATCACCTCCGGCAGCCCAGTTAGTCAGGCTCACCTGTGTCAGTTTCAGTCCGGCAAATCCTTCTTTTGTCCAGGGAGAAGTTTGTGTACTATCGGCAGTTTGAGCCGACAGGGTTCCAGCACCCATACATAGCAGGGTGATGAATAGAGTTTTCATCTTGTTCATGATAGTTGAGGGTTAGTGTAGAAAAAACACAACCTAACAAGAACGGAGCCTTGGCAGTTTACCAAGCCTTTTTACCAGTTCCCATTAGGTCAAAATCTTTAAGATAAGTAACAGTATTAAGTATTAGCCGTATTCGTTTATTAGCTGCAACTAATAGTTAATACTTAATACTCCATATTCTATATTACTTTACAGCAGCTAAGGCTTTATCATAATCAGGCTCCTGGGTAATTTCAGGAACAAGTTCCGTATAAGCAATCTTGCCATCCTTGCCAATCACAACTACCGCACGGGCCAAAAGTCCTGCCAACGGACCATCTGCCATACGCACTCCGTAACTTTCGTCGAAATCAGAGAAGCGGAAATCAGACAATGGAATTACATTTTCAATACCTTCTGTTGTACAGAAACGACCGTGCGCAAAAGGAAGGTCCTTAGAGATAGCTAATACTACTGTATCTTTCAGTCCGGCAGCCATCTTATTAAACTTACGTACAGAGGTTGCACATACGCTGGTATCCAGACTGGGGAAAATATTTAAAATCACATTTTTACCATTCAAATCTTTCAGAGAGAAAGAAGATAAATCTGTTTTTACCAGCTCGAAGTCAGGAGCTACCTTACCTACTTGTATAAATTCACCGATTAGTTTCACCGGTTGTCCTTTGAAATTTGTTGTTGCCATAATGCATCTATATTTAAAATTTACTTTATATAGGAAACAACGATTCCCCCAAATATGTTCACGGAAAACCTTTTCTAAATTGAATTTGTTATTCCACAACGAAATCACCCTAGTATTCAATTTAAAATATAAAATGTATGGAAACTGTATTCAATGAGATTCAACATTCAGTAAAAAATTGGTGGACTTCTCTTCTTTTGGGAATCGTGTATATCATTGTAGCCCTTTGGCTCATGTTCTCACCCGTGAGCACCTATGTAGCTTTAAGTATCATTTTCAGCGTATCGATGTTGATAAGCGGTATTTTAGAAATTATCTTCGCTTTTAGCAACCGGAAAGGTGTCCCGAGCTGGGGATGGTATATCGTAGGCGGACTGATCGACCTTGTTCTGGGTGTCTACCTGATTGCCTACCCAATGGTCAGCATGGAAGTCATTCCTTTTATCATAGCTTTCTGGCTTATGTTCCGCGGCTTCTCCTCCACCGGCTATTCCATCGACTTGAAACGTTACGGAACCCGCGACTGGGGCTGGTACATGGCTTTCGGTATCCTTGCCATTCTGTGTTCCCTTTTAATATTATGGCAACCCGCCATAGGAGCACTCTACGCAGTCTACATGATTTCTTTTACTTTCCTCATCATCGGACTTTTCCGTGTCATGCTTTCATTTGAACTAAAAAATCTGCATAAAAGAAAATAAAAATCTTTCGGCACTTACTTTGGTATTTTGTTTATCTTTGTAGGCAATTTACATGAATCAATTAATTAAAAAGGAAGAAAATTATGGCAATGCATACATGGTTTGAGTGCAAGATCCGTTATGAGAAAGTAATGGAAAACGGAATGCAGAAGAAAGTAACTGAACCTTATCTTGTTGATGCACTCAGTTTTACAGAAGCAGAAGCACGGATTATCGAAGAAATGACTCCGTTTATCTCCGGAGAATTTACCGTTTCAGACATCAAACGTGCTAACTATAGCGAATTATTCCCCAGTGACGAAGAAAGTGCCGACCGCTGGTTCAAATGCAAACTTATTTTTATCACGCTCGATGAAAAAAGCGGTGCGGAAAAAAAGACTTCCACTCAAGTATTGGTACAAGCTGCCGACTTGCGTGATGCAGTGAAAAAGCTGGATGAGGGCATGAAAGGAACCATGGCAGATTATCAGATCGGTATGGTATCCGAAACTCCGCTCATGGATGTATATCCTTACAGCGCCGAACCGAATGACAAACCGGAATTTGATCCGTCAAAAGCATAAGTAACAATGAGTATTGCTGACAATTTAAAGCAAGTGCTGGCCGAACTCCCTCAAGGAGTCCGGCTGGTTGCTGTCTCAAAATTCCATCCCAATGAAGCGATAGAAGAAGCATATCAGGCGGGACAGCGTATTTTTGGAGAAAGCAAAGTGCAGGAAATGACAGCTAAATACGAAAGTTTGCCGAAAGATATCGAATGGCATTTTATCGGACACCTGCAAACGAATAAAATCAAATACATGATACCATACGTAGCGATGATTCATGGAATTGATAGTTATAAACTACTGGCCGAAGTCAACAAACAAGCTGTCAAGGCCGGACGTACTGTGAACTGCCTGTTGCAGATTCACGTTGCGCAGGAAGAAACCAAATTTGGTTTCAGTCCCGAAGAATGTAAAGAGATGCTGAATGTCGGAGAATGGAAAGAGCTGACTCATGTGCGCATCTGCGGATTAATGGGTATGGCCAGCAACACCGATTGTATTGAACAAATCAACCGGGAATTTTGTTCACTAAATAGACTCTTTAACGAGATAAAAACAACTTGGTTCACCCACTCTGATACCTTCTGCGAACTATCAATGGGAATGTCACATGACTATCACGAAGCCATTGCCGCAGGAAGTACGCTGGTACGAGTAGGAAGCAAGATTTTCGGAGAAAGAAATTATTGATTAAGTATTAAAAAACATATTGCTATGACCGATTTAAAAACTACTTTCGCAGGGCTTTCTCTTAGAAACCCTATCATCATCAGTAGCTCAGGGCTGACCAACAGTGTCGGCAAAAACAAAAAATTGGCCGAAGATGGTGCCGGTGCTATCGTTCTGAAATCACTGTTTGAGGAACAGATCATGCTGGAAGCAGATCAACTGAAAGACCCGGCTTTCTATCCCGAAGCCAGTGACTATCTGGAAGAATATATCCGTGAGCACAAGTTATCTGAATACCTGACTTTAATAAAAGAAAGCAAAAAGGTATGCCCCATTCCTATCATTGCCAGCATCAACTGCTACACTGATTCCGAATGGATCGACTTTGCAAAGAAAATTGAAGAGGCTGGTGCCGACGCATTGGAAATCAATATCCTCGCCTTGCAATCAGAACTGCAATATACATACGGTTCATTCGAACAACGCCACATCGACATTCTCCGCCGCATCAAGCAGACGGTTAACATTCCCGTTATCATGAAGCTGGGTGATAACCTGACCAATCCTGTGGTATTAATCGATCAGTTGTATGCCAACGGTGCAGCCGCAGTTGTTCTCTTCAACCGCTTCTATCAGCCGGACATCAACATCGAAAAGATGGAGCATATTTCAGGAGAAATATTCAGCAATGCTTCCGACCTCGCCAATCCGCTCCGCTGGATTGGAATTGCATCTGCAGTAGTAGATAAGATCGACTATGCGGCTTCCGGTGGTGTTGCCAACGCTGAATCAGTAGTGAAAGCGATCCTTGCCGGTGCTTCAGCCGTAGAAGTATGTAGCGCAGTCTATCTGAATACAAACGCATTTATTGGAGAAGCCAACCGCTTCCTCTCTGCATGGATGGAACGCAAAGGATTCGAAAATATAGCTCAATTCAAAGGCAAACTGAATATCAAAGATATTAAAGGCGTCAATACATTTGAACGTACACAATTCCTTAAATATTTCGGAAAGAAAGAATAAAACAAATGAAGAATGAAAAATGAAGAATGAAGAATTTACTATGCAGCATAATAGCGCAGCTTATTCTTTATTCTTCATTCTTCATTCTTCATTTTTCATTTCCTACAGCAGGTTGCTTGCCAGTTCACTCAATTCACTTCGTTCACCTTTCAGCAGATTAACGTGTGCAAAGATATTCTGGTCTTTCATACGATCAATCATATATACCAAGCCATTGGACTGACTATCCAGATAAGGTTGGTCAATCTGCTGGATATCTCCCGTAAATACCATCTTCGTACCTTCGCCTGCACGGGTGATGATTGTCTTTATTTCATTTGGGGTCAGATTCTGCGCTTCGTCAATGATGCAATACATTTCGCTCAAACTACGACCACGGATAAAGGCCAAAGCTTCAATCACCAGCTGTTCGCTTTTCTGCATATCTTCTATGCGCTTCACTTCGGTAGAGTTTGCTGCAAACTGACGTTTTATCACGTTCAGATTGTCAAATAATGGTTGCATATAAGGAGCTACTTTCTCTTGTGCATCTCCCGGAAGGAAACCTATGTCTTTATTAGAAAGCGCTACAACAGGACGTGCCAGCAAAATCTGTTTGTAATCGGTCAGTTTACCCAACGCAGCAGCCAAAGCCAGCAAAGTCTTACCTGTTCCTGCTTTTCCTGTCAGAGCTACCAGTTTGATATTCGGATCATTCAGGATCTCAAAAGCAAAACTCTGTTCCGCATTCCGGGGTTCGATTCCATAATTCTTACCCTTCATCACGCGGATAATAGAATGTGTGAAAGGATTGTAGCGTGCCAGTACACTGTTCCGGTCACTCTTCAACACAAAACATTCATTGGGATGAATCAAATCTTTAAAGTCGAATTCACTCAAGTCAATACCTTCTTTGGAAGAATAAATGCGGTCGATCAATGCAGGATCTACATTTTCGAAAATCTCATTCGACTTCTCGAACACATCTACATTGACCACCTTATCCGTAATATAATCTTCGCAAAGCAATCCGATAGAACGAGCTTTCATGCGCAGATTCACATCTTTGGTCACTAAGATAGATTTCATTTTCGGATACTTGTCGGTCAGATATTCGGTTGCTGCCAAAATCAGATGGTCGGGTTTCTTTATTGGAAACGATTCCCAAACTTTGGTAGCCGGCACATTGCTCGTCACCACAAACAGACGTCCCAATCCTTCGCCAAGCTTCACTCCTTCGGAGAAAAGCTCGTCGCTAGTCAATACATCCAATTCGCGCACAAACTCACGAGCATTGAAGTTAATCTGCTCGTTTCCTTTTTTGAACTTATCCAGTTCTTCAAGTACAACAAGAGGGAGGTAAATATCATTTTCCTGAAAATTCTTCAAGCAATTGTAGTCGTGAAGAATAACATTTGTGTCTAACACAAAATTTTTCTTAGTTCCCATGATTTCTTAGATTTAAATGTTGATATTTGCAATCTCATTCGCCAATCCCCGCATTTACGGTTAGATTGACGGTTCTAAAGATAAACAAATTAGCGGGCAATAAAGATTGCCCGAAGTTAAATATTATAAAACATGGACTATCAGAACACTTTAAAGTACTTATATGAGAGTGCGCCAATGTTTCAACAAATAGGAAGCAAAGCATATAAGCCGGGTTTAGAGACCACACACAAATTGGACGAACATTTTGGGCATCCTCATCAACAATTCAAGACGATACATATCGCCGGAACCAATGGAAAAGGATCCTGTTCACATACCATCGCAGCCGTATTGCAATGCGCCGGTTACCGGGTAGGACTATTCACCTCCCCTCATTTAATCGACTTCCGCGAACGTATCCGTATCAACGGTGAGATGATACCAGAAGAGTATGTAGTCAATTTCGTAGAAGAGCATCGCTCTTTCTTCGAGCCGCTGCATCCTTCATTCTTCGAACTGACCACCGCTATGGCATTCCGTTATTTTGCCGACCAGAAAGTAGATGTAGCAGTTATCGAAGTAGGCATGGGCGGAAGATTGGACTGTACGAATATCATCCATCCGGATTTGTGTGTTATCACCAACATAGGCCTCGACCACACCCAATATCTGGGTGACACGCTGACGAAGATTGCCAAAGAGAAAGCCGGAATTATCAAAGAAGGAGTTCCAGTCGTTATCGGCAGAGCCCAAGGGGCGGTGAAACGTGTATTTACCATGAAAGCTAAAGAAAAGAATGCGCCCATCGAATATGCCCGTGAAAATACCCGATACTGGGACATGGAAATAGTTCCTTATTCGAAATTGCAAGAAATAAGACCGATGATGGACAACACAATTCAGAGCATGCACGAAATGATCGAAGCAATGGACGAACAATCAGAAGAAGAGGCAAATCAGATGCGGCAAGCATTACTCATGTTAGACCTGCCAGACAGTCTACGTGCGCTAGACCGGATACTCGACAAAAGAAAAGATGCTATCAAAATCCACAATGAGATGTTTCCTTTCGGACTTTTCACAGAGTTGAGCGGAGCTTACCAATTCGAAAATATGTTCACCATCTTAAAAGCCCTTGCGACACTGACCCGTCTGAACTACAACATCAGATCCCAGGACTATCGCGCAGGTCTTGCAAACGTATGTCAGCTCACCGGTCTGATGGGGCGTTGGCAGAAAGTACACAGCTATCCGGATATTATCTGTGACACGGGACATAATGTTGATGGAATCGAATATATCCATGTACAGCTCAATGCCATTCACAAAACTTTCGATCAGGAGATCCATTTTGTATTCGGCATGGTCAATGACAAAGACATCCGGGGAGTTCTGCGAGCATTGCCGAAATATGCCACCTATTATTTTACCAAAGCAAGCGTGAAACGCGCGCTTCCGGAAAATGAACTACTAGCATTGGCAGAAGAAGCCGGATTGAAAGGTACCACCTACCCCACTGTTGTAGAAGCTGTACAGGCGGCAAAAAAAAACTGCCCCCCAAAAGATCTGATCTTTGTAGGAGGCAGCAGTTTCATTGTCGCAGATTTGTTAGCGAACCGCGATACACTCAATCTCTACTAACGCATCCTTGGGCAGAGCTTTTACGGCAACCGCCGAACGTGCCGGAAAAGCTCCGTCAAAATACGTGGCATACACGCCATTCATCCCTGCAAACAGGGACATATCCTGAAGAAATACAGTAGTTTTGACAATGTTTCCCATTGTCAATCCTGCTTCTTCAAGAATGTGTTTGATATTCTCCAACGACTGGCGAGCCTGTCCTTCTATCCCTTCAGCCATCTGTCCCGTAGCGGCATCAATAGGCAACTGACCGGACACAAATACCATACCATTAGCTTCTATCGCCTGACTATAAGGGCCGATAGCCCCCGGAGCTTTCTCACTGCAAATTACTTTTTTCATATCTATTTCTTTTTCTGTTTATAATGGATTTCAAAGATAAAAATAAATTCTGAATAAGATTATTGCCATCATTCATCATCTATTTTTCATCCTTCGAAATCTTAAACCCCAGTTTCATTATCAGTTTCAAGGTTTCCACTGAAGAATTTCTGTCATATACCTTTTCTTCTTCAGGCAATTCTTCATACGGAACCAGGCACGGATGCTGTTTCAATACATCATCCCGCTTTTCGCCATACGTCCAACCTTGTTCTATTCTGGTTTTCGACCAGACCTCATGAACATTCTTAGCCATTTCTTCTACCAGGTATTCCAATTCCTTCGGGAGTTGGATGTGTCCTGTATCCACCGGATTGGGAATATACTCTTTCATCTTACAAATCATTATTTATTATGTTACACTTACAAATTTAGACAAAATATTGAATAACAAACAGGTTAATAACAAAAAAACCTCCTGCAAAACGAATTTCGCAGGAGGCTCTATTATTTCTTCTTTAATATGATTATTCAGCCTTTTCTTTATCTTCCTCTACAGGAGCTTCCGCAGGTGCAGGAGCAGCTTCTACCGGCTTGTCAACTTTTACATCTTCTCTTGAAACGTTTACAGTCACGTTTACAGAAGCAGGCTGCGCCTGATATGGCATACGGTTTTTCGGATCTGCACCATAAGGATTAGGACCTACCGTGCCATCTGCAAACAGCATGTACAATGCAAAAATCCAACCAACAATAGGTACACAGCACAACAAAATCAGCCAACCGGATTTGTTTAAGTCGTGCAGACGTTTCACCCCCTGTGCCAGAGAGAACCAAACAGATGCAATCATAGCAGCAAGACCGATCAATAAACCAAATACTGATCCCCCGGCCGATCCGCTGGCAGCACCCAAAACAAATGTACCTACGCCTAGTGCCCATGCAATACTAGAAACTATACCACCAATAATGCCTGACAAGAAGTATTCGATTCTACGAATACGACCGTCAAATGAGAAAGGAGCTTTGAACATAATTTATTAAGTTTATATGAATAAATAAGTGAGTTTTTATCCGTGTTTCTCAATATGAAAGCAAAGATATAAAAAAAATTAAATAAAGAAAGGATTCGGGCAAAAAGATTGAAAAAATGCCCTATTTTCTGTAGAAATCACAATTTCACTCCATCCCATTGCATCACTACCACCCACTCTTTCGGTTGGCAAGTTCCATGAAAACGATGCGGAACCGTAGCAACCACCAAATCGCAATTGGAAGCTAATACGGTTCTTAACTCCTTCAGCAACATATCCATCCGGATGATTAAATGAAGATACTCCGTCATACACCGGATCACGCGCACATACTGATAAATACACATATCCTCTCCCCGTCTTATCTCACTCAGTGTTTTGGGAGAGATATCAAGTTCGCTCGTAAAAAAACTGTTACTGAAAATACGATCCATATCCATTAAAGCCAATACCAAATTGCTCAAAAACTCGTATGGTTCCTGTTTTTCTTTTGCCATGTCATTCTATGATTAATAATTTATAATATTTCAGTTTTTATTTGCTTTATCAAGTACTATTCACATAGGGAAGCAACCCTATTTTTAATATCCCGACCTTTGTTCCCGTTATCTGATAGTCAGGTAACTCAATCTTACAAAAAACAATTTTATATGAAAGCCTTAGAAGAAATCAAAGTCTCGGTTTACGAGAACGTGTATTCAAAAAAGCCCAAAGTCATGTCTTTCCTTGAAGTCATCATTATGTGTATTCATCCGGTCTATGCCTCTATTATAAACGCTATCCGCCGATACTATGCAGAAGGAGACCATGCCGCGGCACAGAAGTTGAAGAGCCAGCTCCCCTGTTTCACTCCGGCAGGTACTTTTGACGGAGCACATGCCATCAAAAACTTCCTCCTCCCCAGCCATATTGTCGGGCTCGATTACGATCATGTAAAAGATCGTCTTCAAGTCATCCAACGTTGTGCAGCAGATCCTCACACGGTAGCGGCCATAGAAAGTCCTACCGACGGAGTGAAAGTTTTCGCCTATGTGGAAGGTATCGAAAACCGCCATCGTGAAGGGCAGCAATTAGTGAGCCGTTACTACAATCAATTGTTGGGATTGGAGAGTGATCCGGCCTGCAAGGACGAAAGTCGCCTATGTTATTTCAGTTATTCGCCCAATGGATATGTTGCCGGTCTTTATCAGGCATTTGTGTTGGAACCACATCTAAAAGAGGAAACAAACGCTTCCTCTGAAAATAAAGTACTTCCTCCTTTTCCTCTCCAGGATAATACCCCGGAAAACGTGTCTGAAGCAGAAATCGCCCAATTTATTTCGTCCTATATTTTCCTTCATCCCCTGACCGCCGGACAACGTCATTCCAACGTCTTCAAACTGGCCTGCGAAGCCTGCCGCCGACACTATCCGCAAGAAAGCATATTACGTGAGCTTACTGCATTTTTCGAGCATACAGATTTTCGTCCCGAAGAATTGACAAGTGTTTTATCATCTGGATACAAGCAAGTTAACGAGCACGCACCTGCTTCCTCTACAGCCACCTCTTCTTCCTTTCAAAAGGACATAAGGACAAAAATCCCCTATGGTACTTTAGAAAACTCCGATAGCACCGAAGAAGCCTATTGGCTGGGAGAAGAATTCAGGAAAGGAACACCTTTATTCCCGCGCGATTTGTACAATAATCTTCCCGATCTACTGAATGACTGTATCATTGAAGACGCAAGCGACCGCGAACAAGACATCTCCCTCCTTTCCGATCTTACCGCACTAAGTGCGGCACTTCCACAAACTTTCGGAATTTATAACCACAAAAAATATTCCCCCCATTTGTTCAGTGTCATATTTTCTTCTGCCGGCAGCGGTAAAAGCATTGCCCAAACCGGACGCTATCTATTGGAAGAAATACAGACTGAAATACTGTCTACCAGTGAATCCATGTTAAAAAACTACCATACAGCGCACAATACCTGGCAAGCAGAATGTCAGCGGAAAAGGAAAAAAGGAGAAACGTGTTCCGAAGAGCCTCAAAGACCTCCTTTTAAAATGTTATTCATTCCCGCCACTACCAGTTACACCCGTATGCAAATTCAGATGCAGGACAACGGTTCGCAGGGAAGTATCATTTTCGATACGGAAGCCCAAACGCTCTCCACAGCCAATCACCTGGATTGTGGTAACTTCGATGATATGCTCCGCAAAGCTTTTGAGCACGAAAACATTGATTCTTCCTATAAAGCCAACGGTATCATCCCAATCTATATCCGTTATCCCAAATTAGCTTTGCTTCTAACGGGCACTCCCGGACAGATAGACTGTTTATTAAACAGTTACGGGAACGGACTTCCCAGCCGTATTCTAGCTTACACTTTCCGTGAAGCTCCCCACTGGAAAGAAATGGGTGATGATTGTATTTCATTGGAAGACTCTTTCAAGCCGATTGCCCATCGTGTCTACGAACTATATAATTTCTGCCTGGCACATCCTGTTTTATTTCATTTCACCCGTCCGCAATGGAACCGTCTGAATGAGATTTTCTCACGTATGCTGTCCGAGGTAGCGATGGAGGGCAATGATGACCTCCAAGCCGTAGTGAAGCGCTATGCTTTTCTGGTGATGCGTATCAGCATGATTCAGACCCGCATCCGGCAATTTGAGGCAACCGATCTCTCCTCCGAAATTTATTGTATAGATGCCGATTTCGAACGATCTCTTCAAATCGTTCTATGTTGTTACGAGCACAGCCGTCTGTTACACTCATCCATGCCGGCTCCTGCGGTCCGTCCTCTGAAGAATCCGGACATTATTCGTAATTTCGTCAATGAGTTGCCTGACAGCTTCACTACAGATGAAGCAATTCAGATTGGCGCAAAATACGATTTCAACCTTCGTAAGGTTACACGTCTTCTAAAATCACTTAACGGAATAAAAATCAGCAAGGTATCTCATGGTTCTTATACTAAGATGAATAAATAACAGTCATAGGTGTCTTTTTGTCCTTTTGTCCTTTTGGAGAATCGGAAAAACATCGGGAGATTTGAAAAAACATCTCAATAATTGAAATCAAACATTGGGAAGTTTCGATACAAATCTCCCAATGTTTTTTCTTTTTATCTATGCGCCCGTGTACGTCACTATGCGTCATGTCACTTTTCCAATGTATTACTTTTGTCATGTAATCGATTACAAGACAATTAAACAATTAAAAACTAGAAATTAAAAATTAAAAGTTTATGGCACAGAATTACACTCTCATGGCTCGCAAGAACCTGTTGAAACCTGATGAAACTCCGAAGTACTATGCAGTGGCGCGTAGCGGTCGCAAAGTAACGGTCAAGGAAGTCTGCAAACGAATTACCGAACGTTCTTCTTACTCCAAAGGAGAATTGGAAGGTTGTATCGGTGAGTTCCTGCTCGAAATCGTTAATGTACTGGAGGAAGGAAACATCGTGCAGATGGGTGACCTGGGAAATTTCCGCATGAGTATCAAAACGGGTACTCCTACTGATACGGTAAAAGAATTCAAGGCATCGTGTATCGATAAGGGCAAAGTGCTTTTTTATCCGGGAAGTGATCTTCGCAAACTGTGTAAGACGCTGGATTATACATTGTATAAAAGTGATTCTTCCGCAGATTCGGATAAAGATCCACTGCCTGATGATGGTGACGACAATCAAGGAGGCTCCGGCAGCGGAGAAGCTCCGGACCCGGCGGCATAATCAACCGGTTGTTGATTGGTTCTTGAGTTTATAGTTTATAATGCATGAGTATCTATTCTTTAATTTAAATTCGTATGAAAAAGCAACTTTGGAAAAACATTCTCCAGTTTATCGTGACTATCGCGACTTCTATCATCTCGGCTATCGGTGTAACGTCCTGTGTAGGGCATTAATCTCCTGCTGACCGATATGGAAAATTCAGAAGAAAGCTATCTCCCACGTGAGATTAAGTTGTTGGTGATTCATTGCAGCGCAACGCGCTGCAATGTTCCCTTCACCGTAGAGCAGCTTCGACAATGTCATCTGCAACGAGGTTTCAAGGATATAGGTTATCATTTTTACATCACCCGCAATGGGGAACTTCACCATTGCCGGCCGGTATCGGAACCGGGAGCGCATGTGAGAGGATTCAACCGGCACAGTATTGGAATCTGCTATGAAGGTGGACTGGATGAAGAAGGCCGTCCGGCAGACACGAGAACGCAAGCGCAGCGTTTTGCGTTGCTTGACTTGTTGACGATTCTCAAACATTAGTATCCGGAAGCGCAAATCATGGGGCATTATCAACTTAGTGCTTCGATTCATAAGGCTTGTCCCTGTTTTGACAGTCGCAAGGAGTATATGGATATATAAAAAGAACTACGGGAGCTGGCGAAAGTGCAGTCTCCCGTAGTTCTTTTTTATGTTTATATCATTTAGAGATTCAATTATTACAGCATTTATAGCTCTCCCGGCTTTCCTAAATAATAGGTAATAAGCCGTACCTCTCTCACAGAAAATGCCTTTGTCTTCGGATGAAAGTCGGTAGACAGTATCTCATTCATCAATGGCTTGCATCTCCTCATCCACCTTCGGAGTTTATTGACCGAAGCACGAATCGTCAAATCAGGAAAATACATCTGCGCCAACTCTTGTTTATTATAACATTTCACTACAAATTCTGAATGTTCCATCGTTTCTTTATTACTGTTTTATATGCTATAAAGTTACAAAAATTAGAACATATAAACAAAGAAAGAAGAGGCTATTATCCGGTATAATGGGAATAAAAAGAAATATCAACGATCTTCACAGACAGTTGATATAGTGGGAAATTCACATCGGCTTTAACCTCCGATGTCAGGGCGTAGATTAGAAATGCGCCGTCGCGCTATTTCTAATCCACAATGTAGGAGAATCATGCTTTTTACAGCATGAAGCTAGGGACCTACATTTTTTTCATCTCACATACGAAACACTCACGTGTTTATTACATCTCAACATTTTATTTTATATACAAACATCTAATTATTAACACAACTAGCTCAGTAAAAACTTCTAAGGAATTCCATTAACATACTGATACCATAATCATTAGATTTATCAATATTACAATGAATGTCTACACTCTTTACACATATTCCATATAAACAACAAGTTGCCAATAATATATCTTTTCCACATTCTACGTGGTTCTTTCAATAGCCGATAACACCACTCTAGCGAGTTCTGCTGCCACCACATAGGAGCACGTTTTACCGTTCCTGCATAAAAATCAAAAACTGCACCAATCGTACCACAATGGCAATGAATCTGTAATTCATTCCAATGAGTATATATCCATTTTTCTTGTTTTGGAGCAGTCATACCTATCCATAACAAATCAGGGTTAGCTTTATTGATAGCAGTTATAATCGCATTATTTTCTTCTTCATTGAATTCTGATTTATAAGGAGGAGAATAAGTCTCTACTTCAATATTAGGAAAATCCTCTTTACTCCGTTGCTTTATCATTGACAATACCTTCTCACTGCTGCCCATAAAAAAACACTTTCCACCACTTTGATTTAGTTTTTCCATCTCAAACATGAATAAATCCCAACCAGCAATGCGTTCTTTTGGCTTAGATTTCGCATTTAGCCAACGACAAGCTTTGACAATACTTGCACCATCTGGAATTAATACATCACCTTGCCGCAAGGCTTCGGCAAAGAGCAAGTCTTGCTGTGCGGTGTTATAAGAATGAGCATTAATAGTATTAATCAGTAGTTTACCAGATGGCAAGAAAGTTAACCCTTGGCGGTTTTCCACCAAAGGTAAGTTTTTCAAATTCAATAACATTGTATGTTGTAGTTTTATCTCTATAATATTGATTATATCAGAGAAAGATTCTGAGACAAAATTTCGGTTATTCGATGCTCAAAGCGCTGTTGTGTAAACTCACTATAAAATTTTTTATAACCCGCATCCCCCAATGTAGCTCTTAAGTCCACATCATCTAATAATTTAGCTATGCAATCAGCTAATGAAACTGGATTTTTCTTTTCACAAATCAGACCCTCTACCCCATCTCTCACCATATCTAGTATTCCTCCTTCATCTGTTGAGATAATAGGTAGCTTATGTGCCATTGCCTCTAAAATAACCAAGGGAAAACACTCATTATAATAATAGGTGGGGAAAACGAAAATATCTGCCTGACAAAAGAAATCTTCTTTTTCTTCTCCTATTTTTCGACCGGCATAAATAACTATATTATTTAATCCTCTTTTTTCTACCTCATCAGCAAATTGTACAGCATCTATTTCTACAGTTTCTCCACCTACAAAATGGCAAACGAAAGTATATCCTTTTTCCTTCAAAATA
Source organism: Bacteroides sp. D22 (assembly GCF_000163675.1). Taxonomy (NCBI): domain Bacteria; kingdom Pseudomonadati; phylum Bacteroidota; class Bacteroidia; order Bacteroidales; family Bacteroidaceae; genus Bacteroides; species Bacteroides sp. D22. Next base: position 53,447 of record NZ_GG774827.1, read on the forward strand.
CAACAAGCATCAAGCAACGTCCACACACCTTTACTTACTAATAAATTAGAAAGAAAAAGCAAATGAGGTATTTTGTTATTCTTTCTTATTCTCCACTCTTCTTTAAGTAGT
>NZ_GG774827.1:53780-55625 GCF_000163675.1 Bacteroides sp. D22
TCTTCCTTCTTTACATATTTTGCTATATCCCTGTACAGAACTTCCGCTAATAGTATTACTTTCAAATTTTTAAAGAAATGTTTATATAGCAAATCATCCAACCACTTTTTCTGGCAATTTGCAACACCTTTATTATGATAATGAGCCAATACTTTACAGCCCAGTCCTTTGAGAATTTGCACTACAATAAAATCTTTACAAAACGCTTTTCCCCTAGCATTAGGAGTTATATACACTAAATCAGGATGAACACTTTTTACGAGATGAACAATCTGTTTCAATAAAAATGCATATTTCAAAATCTTTTTCAAACTAAACTGTCCTATATCAGACAAATCACCAGCTGTTGCAAGATTTATATAATAACAATCGAAAGAAGAATTTATAAGTTTACTTTCTTGAATATACTTCCCTACCATAGAAGCACCATGTATAGGGGGAGGAAGATGGAGGATGAAAAGAATACTATTTTTCATTACACATCATTTGATTTATAACCTTCAAATATTCTTTAGTTATGATGGACCATCTAAACTTATCTCGCATTTGAAAGTTCCTTTCGCCATTCTTTTCTATTAGCATAGGCTTTTTTGATAATTCAAGCAATATTGACGTTAGATCTTTTTGCGTTTTGAAATAGAAACCACCCTGATTATTAAAAATAATATCTGAAGCAACACCTACTTTCGTTGTTATAATATTAAGTCCTAAAACAAATGGTTCTGCAATACATTGCCCAAAGGTTTCATTATTACTTGCTACAACAGCTGTATTACTCTTTTTATAATACGAAAGTATCTCCTTTTTTGAACAATATCCTGGAAACAAGACTTGCTGATCACATTCCAGTTCTTTACATAAATCTTTCATCTTTTGCAACAATCCCCCTCCCCCAGGCAATATCAATATAGAATCCATATCATGAGTTATACTTCGGTATTCTGCAAATGCTCTTATTATTAGATCCTGATTTTTTCCTATTCGAAATTGGGCTGGATAAATCAATCTCAACTTATCTAAAGACAATGGATGATAAAATTCTTCAAAAAAAGACTCATCAATTCCTAAAGGAAGTATCGCTGTTTTATAAGATAACCAACGAAAATTTTTTTTCAATGATGTACACATGCATATCACTTTATCCACAAAACATGTAAGAACAAACGTCAATATTAATCGAGTTAAATATGCTTTAAATCTCTCATTATGCCTATACGCATGAATGGTGTATAGCATTTTAAATTTTCTAGAAGTATATAGAACATACTTCACATATATAATAAGTGCTAGTTCCCAATTTGTTTGAATGTGTATAACATCTATAGATTGTTCTTCAATAATCTGCTTTAATTGAATTGCATTCTTCTTAAAAGACTGATGTTCTGCTAAACCTGGTAATATATAATTAGGAATCAATAAAGAATTAATTTTCTCAATTAACCCAGGTTCTTGTTCCTTTGTACTCAATATGGCACATACATTCTTATGTTGTTTATACAATGCAATCAATTGATCTACTAGTAGAGCCGAATTACCGACTCCACTTTCTACAAAAAAAAGAATATTCATAAGATCAAATATATTTATTTACATCTCTATTATCTAATACATAAATAAAAACAGCTAAATACGAAAGTACTAGAGGGCTCGTATACGCATGTCCACCATAGAAAGCATGACCAATAAAACAACAAAAAGCTATTATACACCAATAATCTAGTACATTATGCCATTTAATAAAACTTCGTATACTAGCTATCAATCTTTTTATTAGGAAATAATAAAATTGGAATAGAAAAAAAGAGTCCAAAATTTGTCCTATTAAATCTAGAGGATCAACTTCTG
>NZ_GG774826.1:0-59993 GCF_000163675.1 Bacteroides sp. D22
AAAAAACTCATTGTTCTTCGGCAGCCATAAGGGAGCCGAACGAGGCGCCATACTCTACACGATAGCACTCACCTGTAGGATGCATAAAGTGAATCTATTTGAGTATCTCACGGATGTGATAAACAGAACAGCTGAATGGCAACCGAACACACCACTTGAAAAATACAGGGAACTGCTTCCTGACAGATGGGAAAAGGCTAATGGATAAAAAGGGAGCATTAGCCTTTTTATTTTAGCAAACTATATAGAATCGCGGAGACGCTTACCAACAAACAACAGCTTTTAAGAAGCTCCTTCATCTCTAAATTCCTTATTCATAGGCTATTCAGAAGAAAGATGAAGGGGAGAATAAAAATAAAAAAATCATAGGCTGATTTAAAATAAATATCCCAATGATTGAATTTAATCATTGGGATATTTATTTTAAACACTTCGATGTTTATTATGAACTAGTCAAGAGTCCATCTTTTTTCAGCATTTAATATTTAATTCATTCAGAACCTTGCGTATTGCTTCAAATGTAGTAATACGAGTAGGAACCAGCGGCAAACGAAGCTTATTTTCAATCATCCCCATCGCATTTAACATTGATTTTACGCCTGCCGGATTTCCATCGACAAATAACAGGTTAAATAATTCCGTAAATCGATGATGAATAGTCAACGCATTGGCAAAGTCTCCTTGAAGCGCCAAACGTGTCATGCGACTAAATTCACGAGGAAAAGCATTACCAATTACCGAAATCACGCCAACAGCTCCCAATGTTATGAGAGGAAAGGTGATACCATCATCTCCAGAGATTACATTAAAATTTTCCGGTTTATTTTTAATAATATCATCCATTTGCGTGATATTGCCGGATGCTTCTTTAATAGCAACTACATTATTGAAATCACGGGCAATCCGCAACGTAGTTTCAGCAGTCATATTTACTCCCGTACGTCCCGGAACATTATACAATACGATAGGGAGCTCCGTAGCTTCCGCAATCGCTTTATAATGCTGATAAATACCTTCTTGAGAAGGTTTATTATAATACGGCACCACAGACAATATAGCATCAACCCCTGTAAAATCATCGTTTTTCAATGTTTCTATAATAGCGCGAGTATTATTACCACCTACACCCAACAGAATAGGAATTCTTCCGTTAACGCGGTCAATTACCATCTTTTTTATGGTTTTCTTTTCTTCCTCGGTCAGAGTCGGTGTTTCAGCTGTAGTTCCCAGCACACACAAGAAATCCGCATTATTCTGCAATAGATAGTCCACCATACGCATCAACGCGTCATAGTCAACGCTCTCATCCTCTTTGAAAGGAGTAATCAGTGCTACCCCCATTCCTTTCAATTTAGTCTGTATCATGAGTTTTAATTATAATCTCTAATTTATTTAGCCGCAAAAGTACGAATATTTTTCTTATCTTACGATATAAGTTTCAGAAATTCGTCTTCGCTTAATATGGTTATTCCAAGTTTTTTTACTTTTTCGAGCTTTGCAGGTCCCATATTATCTCCAGCCAATATAAAACTCGTTTTCGCGGAAATGCTTCCAACATTTTTCCCTCCGTTTTTCTCGATAAGTTCCTTATATTCGTCACGCGAGTGATGGATAAACACACCACTGATAACAATAGACTGTCCTGCCAACTTATCAGTGTATCCACTCAAATCTTCCTCTGTACGATAAAGTTGTAGTCCGGCCTCCTTTAGCCTGTTAACCAACTCACGATTAGACTCATTAGCAAAATAAGCAAGTATACTTTGAGCTATTTTTTCTCCGATTTCATCGATACTTACCAATTTTTCAAGATCTGCCTGCTGTAAATCATCGATATTCTCAAACGACTTCGCAATCTTTTTAGCCACAGTCTCACCAACAAAGCGGATTCCTAAAGCAAAGATTACACGCTCGAAAGGAACTGTTTTACTTTGCGCAATTCCCGTTACAATATTCTCTGCCGATTTTTCACCCATACGATCCAAACCTTTGATATCATCAGCTGTAAGTTTATACAAGTCGGCCGTATTTTCAATTAATCCCAAACGATAGAACATATCCACCGTTTCCGGCCCTAATCCATCAATATTCATAGCCTTTCGACTAATAAAATGCTCTATTTTGCCTTTGATTTGAGGAGGACACGCTGTTTCATTCGGGCAATAATGAGCAGCTTCTCCTTCATATCTGACTAGTTTACTGCCACATTCGGGACAATTAACGATGAACCGAACCTTCTCACCAAGCATAAAACTACGTGCATCTTTATCAACCCCTGTAATCTTAGGAATAATTTCACCGCCTTTTTCTACATAAACCATGTCTCCAATATGCAAATCAAGCCCCTCGATAATATCCGCATTATGCAAGGACGCACGTTTTACAACCGTCCCTGAAAGCTGCACAGGATCCAGATTAGCTACTGGTGTAACAGCTCCGGTTCTTCCTACCTGATAAGTCACCTTATTCAAACGGGTCAACGCACGTTCTGCCTGGAATTTATAAGCAATAGCCCATCGAGGAGATTTAGCCGTAAAGCCCAAATTCTTCTGCTGCCTCAAACTATTCACCTTTAAAACAATCCCATCTGTGGCAACCGGCAGATTTTTACGCTCTACATCCCAATAATTGATAAATTCAAAAACCTCCTCTAATGTCTGGCACTTACGCGTCAAATCAGAGATTTTAAAGCCCCATTTTGCCGCTTCCTGAAGATTTTCATAATGTCCGTCACAAGGCAGGTTATCACCCAGCAAATAATACAAATAAGCATCCAGTTTGCGGGAAGCCACAATAGAAGAATTCTGCAACTTCAATGTACCGGAAGCCGCATTTCTCGGATTGGCAAAAAGCGGCTCTTCACGCGCTTCTTTCTCTCGATTCAACTCTTCAAACACTTCCCATGGCATAAGAATTTCTCCACGTATCTCAAAAGAAGCAGGATAATTATCACCATGCAATACAAGCGGAATAGAACGGATCGTTTTCACATTATCCGTCACATCATCCCCCTTTTCTCCATCCCCACGGGTGACGGCACGAACCAACTTTCCATCTTCATAAGTCAGCGAAATAGAAGTACCGTCATATTTCATTTCACAACAAATCTCGAAATCCTCATTCAATGCCTTACGGACACGGTCGTAGAAGTCCGTCACTTCCGCTTCCGAATATGTATTTGCCAATGACAACATAGGATATTTATGAGCCACTTGCGTGAAATTCTTGTTTAAATCGCTACCTACACGCATCGTAGGCGAATTTTCATCTTTATATTCCGGATGTGCCTGTTCCAAATCCTGAAGTTCACGCATCTTGTCGTCAAACTCTTTATCTGAGATTTCAGGAGCATTCAACACATAATAATTATAATTATGCCGGTGAAGTTCGGCACGCAATTCCTCTATTTTTTCCTTTATATCCATATTTATTCGATTGTTTAAGGCAAAAATACATGTTTATCTTTGAATATTTGTACTTTTGCGAAAAATTAAAAGATTATGCGTATTGATATTATAACAGTTTTACCCGAAATGATTGAAGGTTTCTTCAATTGTTCTATCATGAAACGAGCTCAAGATAAAGGACTTGCAGAGATACATATTCACAATCTGCGTGATTATACCGAAGATAAATATCGCCGTGTCGATGATTATCCTTTTGGAGGGTTTGCCGGAATGGTTATGAAAATAGAACCCATCGAGCGTTGCATCAATGCTCTGAAGGCAGAACGCGACTACGATGAAGTTATTTTCACGACCCCCGACGGAGAACAGTTCAACCAGCCGATGGCCAACAGCCTCTCGTTGGCACAGAATCTCATTATTCTTTGCGGACATTTCAAAGGTATCGATTACCGCATCCGAGAACACCTGATTACTAAAGAAATCAGCATTGGAGATTACGTATTAACAGGAGGAGAATTGGCAGCAGCGGTGATGGCGGACGCCATCGTACGTATCATCCCCGGAGTCATTTCTGATGAACAGTCCGCACTTTCCGATTCTTTCCAGGATAATTTGCTGGCAGCACCTGTATATACACGACCTGCGGATTATAAAGGTTGGAAAGTCCCCGATATTCTCTTATCCGGTCATGAAGCAAAAATCAAAGAATGGGAACTGCAACAATCCCTGGAACGTACCAGAAAACTTCGTCCCGACTTATTGGGAGAATAAAATAAAGTGTAAATAAAAACGACGGTGAAGAATATGTAAATCTTCACCGTCGTTTTTATTTTGCCTTCAGTTTATAAAGATCTTGCTGATAGCTAATCTTAAACACAGACCTATTTTTCATCCGCTGTTTCCAGCCTGCTTATTCTTCCTTTATTCAAAAGACAAATAGCATTTTTCTCGCAGACTTAGTGCGAATGGTTATTGTATGTTTTCAATTACACCTCAAGTGCACCAATAATTTCCTTTACAGACTTACACCCGTGTCTTTCCAGGTAATTATTTATACCATCTTCCACTTTAATAGTGACAGCAGGATCTATGAAATTTGCCGTACCAATCTGGATAGCCGTTGCACCTGCAAGCATGAATTCGACAGCATCTCTCCAGTCCATAATACCCCCTAAACCAATGACAGGAATATTTACCGCCTTAGCAACTTGCCACACCATACGCAATGCGATAGGTTTTACGGCCGCTCCCGACATTCCTCCTGTTATCGTTGATAAAATAGGGCGTTTACGTTCCGCATCAATCGCCATACCCAGCAATGTATTGATTAATGACACGCTATCTGCACCACTTTCTTCTGCCGCGCGAGCTATTTCGGTGATATCCGTAACGTTTGGGGAGAGTTTTACGATAAGTGTCTTTTTGTAAGCAGAACGCACTGCTTTCACTACTTCTGATGCCCCTTTTGCTGACACACCAAAAGCCATACCTCCTTGCTTCACATTGGGGCAAGAGATGTTTAGTTCTATAGCAGGAATTTTGTCAAGTTCATTAATGATTTCAGCCGTTTTTACATAATCTTCGATCGCAGACCCCGAAACGTTTACAATCATATTCGTTTGAATGTCTTTTATACGAGGATATATATGCTCCACGAAGTAGTCAACACCCTTATTTTGCAGTCCTACAGCGTTTAACATACCAGAAGGAGTCTCTGCCATACGCGGATAAGGATTCCCTTCACGTTTGTGAAGAGTCGTTCCTTTTACAATAATACCACCTATTCGCGTTATATCAATGAAATCAGAGAACTCTTCACCATATCCAAATGTACCGGATGCCGTCATTACCGGATTCTTCATTTGTAATTCACCAATGTTTACACTCAAATCTGCCATAGTAGTTTATTTATATTAAAAACAGGACCTTCTTTACATACACACAAGTGACCTTCTGTCGTATTTTCCACACAGCACAAGCATGCTCCGATACCACAAGCCATTGTATTTTCCAAAGAAACTTCACATTCTATCTGATTACTTTTGGCATATTTTGCCACAGCCACCATCATTGGTTTAGGACCACAAGTGTAAATCTGCTCAAATCGTACCTTATTTAATATAGAATGTTGAGTTACGTATCCTTTTTCGCCATGGCTACCATCTTCCGTAGTAGTATACACCTCTCCATATTTAGCAAACTCTTCCAGCTGCAACAAATCTTTGTCGCTACGGGCACCTAACAAGAACGTAGGTTTGTGGCCTTTTTTAGCCAATTGTTCACCTAAATACAACATGGGAGCTGTTCCGACACCTCCACCAACTAATAAGAGCTTATCAGAAGCCTCTTGAGGCATTGTGTATGCATTTCCCAGCGGAAGCACCACATTAATTGTATCACCAGAATTAGCCTCTGCCAGACGTCTTGTTCCATCACCAACCAGCTGGATCAGAAACCAGACCTCATTTCGCTGTTTATCTACAAAATTAATAGAAATAGGACGACGCAAGAATGTAGTAGGCGAACCGTCCACCCGGATTTCTGCAAACTGCCCAGGTAACATTTCGGGCAGTAATGACTGAGACGTCAATTTTAGCAATACATAGTTTGCATTCAATCTGATATTCTCGGTCACTGTCAGATCTAAAATAAATTTCTTCATGTATGGATATAAAAGTATAAATTCGTATTCCGGGTGCAAAGATACAGGAAATTGCTCAAACCACCGATTTTACTCTTTATTTTTCAGGCCTAAACGTCTCATAGGTATTATCATCAAAAAATATTCTTATTTCCGTGATTTTCCTGGCAGGCTTTTCTATATACCTAATCTCTTGTTTTACAATCTCTTTAGGGGAATTTTCAGCGTTTCTTAATGGCATTTCCTTGCGATTTTCCGGAATAGCCGGCTCTTTGGACGAATTTATGAGATTCTCGTCGAATAAAGAAGGCAGATAATCGCTATTAGAAGAAGAAAAAGATGTCTCTTCTTCAGATACCATCATTTCGCCCTCTCCATAAAGCAACCATTCAAGATTTACATAGTCATACTTTTGATGAACCTTCATTATGACATCTAAACTGGGTTTATTCCGGCCATTTAAAATATGAGAGAGAGTAGATTGTTGTACTCCGATTGTTTTAGCAAAAACTTTAGGAGGAACTTTTTCTCTCTCCATTATCATTCTGATTCTGTCTTTTATCTCCATACTACCTTCTTTTTAGTACAATTGTATGTGTTATGCACCTGATTCACAAAAATACGTATTACATCATTGATAATACAAAGGTAAATATTTAGATTCACAAAAGCAAATTACAAATATAAAAATATTAATATCACAAAAATACACCGTTCTATACAAATCGAATATTACGTTTGTATATCAAACAAAAACAGTAAATACAAACATAAATCTTTAATTAAATAAATATATATAAAGTGCAGATATATAGATGTATAACTGATATACATATAAGCCAAAATAAAGTTATTCACAAATATACACACCACCTAAAAGAAGCTTTTATAGTATAAATTGATGTAATAACACATATCATACTGAATTACAACAAAATAAGCGGACATTTCTTATTTGTTAATTGTCATACAACTACATTTGTATATATAATATTAATATTGTAAACGCACAAATACACTATTGTGAATAATCCTTTTGGATTACATTTGTATTGAATTCACATTCCTGCATTACACATTGGTAACATGCTAAATGTACAAAAGTAAATATCGATAGTTGCAAAAGCAATAAAAGGAAGGAATCAACCCATACTTTACCAATGTATATTACTATTTTTGTCTAATCATCCTTTACAATTTTCTCTAAAAAGCAAATCCTTGCGATATTTCTGTACCAATCTCCAGATATTTATTTTTTTTCGATTCTAGAAGGCTTATTTTTCGCATAAATAAATGATATACAAGAATTTAAGCCCAATAAAGTGAATCTATATTTCTATTAAACTAGAAAAAAATCATGCTGTAACAATCCAATATAGTCTGAACTATCAAAATGACATTAATGGGCAGCTTTAGAAAAAGAGAAAATCTCCATTCTCACTATAAAATGGTAGCATCAAAATCTAAAATGCTTTTTTGATAAAACTCAAGGATCAGTAAACTTTTCTCGTTAAAAAATTCAAGCTTTAGATTTAATGAAAATGTATTTTCTGAAAAGATAGGGCAATATAAAATTAAAAAAACTGTTTGTGTGATTAGCCAAACAGTAACTCTATAAAACGATGAAATAACTAATTTTATTTGTAAAAATAATCACAGAAAATAGTGAGAGGCCTTTTTGAGATAAGTATAATTGCGGGAATATAAAAAAGACATATACTCCCCATTTCTATCTATGGTAAAAGTATATGTCTGATGATATATGTAATTCTTAATTCGAGTTAATGCAAAATTTTAAACACCAGCTCGCGAAGAATATCTCCATCTGTCATAGAACTGTTTTGGACTCCTTTAGATTTTGCATCAGCATATCGTATTTCTCCAACAATTTGCATCGTCTTTACTCCACTATATTTTCTCATTGCCGCCATATAATCCCGAGCCTGCCATGGAGTTCTTAATCCTAGCATGTTTGCAATTCCTTGCTCTGATTTATCCGGCGCATAATAAGTCAACATCAAGTTGGAGTAAAAGCTAAATAATAGAGACAGCGTCATTTGGATTGGATTTGTTTTCGGATTTTCCTCAAAATATTTTATTATTTTGTTCGCTTTCAATATATCCTTTTCCACTAAAGCACTGCGCAATTCAAAGTTATTATAGTCTTTGCTTATGCCGATATTCTTTTCTATCTGTTCAGGAGTAACACGTTTTTGTCCGGCAGGTAAAGTGATAATCAGCTTTTCAAGTTCTCCGGTCAGACGACTTAAATCCGAGCCTACAAAATCAGCAAGCATAGAAGTTGCCTTCGGTTCCATATCAACCCCTTTTCGTTTCATATATGAAGCGATAAAACCGGGAAGTTGCGCATCTTTGATTTTTTTAGACTCAAACAATACACCCGTTTTTTCCACCTCGGCAGCTAACTTCTTTCTACGATCCAAAGTTCCATGCTTATGGCATATCACTAAGATAGTGGAAAGTAAAGGCTTTTGAAGATAATATGACAACTCCTCCATATTACGCACGGCCTGTGCTTCCTTAACGACTACTACTTGATGTTCTGACATCATGGGATAACGCTTTGCGGCATTTATAATCGTTGCCACATCCACGTCAGCACCATACACAACAGTCAGGTTGAATTCTTTTTCCGTTTCACTCAACACATTATCCGTTATGTAATCTGCAATCAAGTCGATATAATACGACTCTTCTCCCATCAGGTAATAGACAGGGCGATACTGCTTTGCTCTCAATTCCTTGAGGATGTCATCACAGGTCAATTCTTGTTTTGCCATATATATTTTTTCAGAAAGACCGGATTACCAGTCGAATTTCAAGTGTTTAACAGTTTTCTTTTCATCAATAATCATACGCAGAGAAGCAATGCCAATTTCAACATGCTCTTCTACATAATTTCTGGTCACCAAATTATCGCTTTTATCCGTTTTCACTCCATCGGGAGTCATTGGCTGATCGGATACCAATAATAACGCACCGGTAGGAATATGATTGGCAAAGCCACAACTAAACAGAGTTGCAGTTTCCATATCGACTGCCATAGCCCGTGTCTTTGTCAGATATTCTTTGAACGCATCATCATGTTCCCAAATACGACGGTTAGTGGTATATACAGTACCGGTCCAATAGTCGCGGCCTTTGTCACGAATGGATGAAGAAACGGCACGCTGCAACATAAATGCAGGCAACGCAGGAACCTCGGGAGGAAAATAATCATTGGAAGTTCCCTCCCCACGGATAGCCGCAATAGGAAGAATCAAGTCACCAAGCTGGTTTTTCTTGTCGATACCACCACATTTTCCGAGGAATAAACATGCTTTGGGGCGAATAGCACCCAGCAAGTCCATGATGATAGCAGCGTTGGGACTTCCCATACCGAAGTTAATCATTGTGATACCTTCGGCAGAAGCAGAAATCATATTTGCGTCCCTTCCTAAAATAGGAACATTAAACTGATTTGCGAAAATCTCAACGTACTTGTTGAAGTTAGTCAACAGAATATACTCTCCAAAATCCTCCAGGTTACGTTTTGTGTAACGCGGCAGCCAATTAGCTACGATTTCTTCTTTTGTTTTCATAATTATCTATTAAATTTGTGCTCCCAATAATGGGAACCATTATTTAATTTACAAAAATAATAAATGTTATCGTTAAACCTACCAGTATTCGACACTAAAATAAACGTACGAAACGGAAAAAATGTAATTTTCGACGTTATTCGTAAACGATATGTCGCCCTTACCCCTGAAGAATGGGTACGGCAACACTTTGTTCACTTTCTTATTGCACACAAAGGATATCCGACTACCCTTCTTGCCAATGAAGTAATGGTGAAGTTGAACGGTACTACCAAACGATGCGATACAGTACTTTACCGGAGGGATTTATCAGCCCGGATGATTGTAGAATATAAAGCACCACACATTGAAATAACACAGGCCGTTTTCGACCAGATCACCCGGTATAATATGGTACTGAAAGTAGATTACCTGATTGTCAGCAACGGAATGCAACATTATTGCTGCTGCATGGATTATGAACATCAGAGTTATACGTTCCTTCAGGATATTCCTGATTACCATTCTTTATAAAATAATCTGCTGTATTCGCCTTTAAAAAACAGCCTTGCCGACAAGAATAAAATAGCGTCACTATCCTGAGGGGATAGTGACGCTATTTGCCTACTATGGTGACGCTATCCCGAACAGATAGCGTCACTATACCAACTACCCTTTCAGACAGTCTTCAAACAGCTTTTTACTTCTGCGTTACAGCATCTCTTCCGTCACCATCATCTGCTTTCTTTTTACTGAACCGCTCTTGCAATTTCTGCATCAATTCGTAAAAATTAGGAATATAAATGGTAGCCAATAAAGTATTCATAGCCATACCGAACACAACAGCGGCCCCCAATGCTATACGACTTTGTGCACCTGCACCGGTGGCGAACAACAACGGCATCACTCCTAGTACAAAAGCAAAAGATGTCATCAGGATCGGACGCAAGCGGACATGTCCCGCTTCAAAAGCAGCTTCCCGAATCGAATTACCTTCGGCACGGAAATCACGGGCAAATTCCACAATCAAAATACCATTCTTTGCCGAAAGCGCAATGAGCAGAATGATACCGATTTGCGTATAAATACTGACCGGAGTTCCCATAATCAGACAGCCAATCATAGCACCCAATAATGCGACCGGCAATCCGATAACGGCTGCCACCGGGCTGGTCCAACTCTCATACTGTGCAGCAAGTACCAGGAAAGCAACAATTAGAGCCATCACGAGTACAATGGTAGTTGTATTTCCTGCCTGTGTTTCCTGATAAGCCACAGAAGTCCATTCATATCCAAACTCATCTCCCAGCTGTTCCTTAAATAATGCTTCCACTTCCTGTATGGCCTGCCCGGTGCTACTTCCCGGAGCAACATTACAAGTCAGAGAAGCAGTCGAGTACATATTATAACGGTTTATTTGATCCTGTCCTAACTGTTCCTCCACTTTGGTGAAAGAAGAAAAAGGTACCATCTCTCCTGCCGCATTCGGCACACTTAGTTTCAAGACATCATCAATCACGCGCTGTGCCTGATCCCGTGCCTCAATCTTTACCTGATAGATACGGCCGAATTCAACAAAGTCATTCACATAAGCCGCTCCCATATAATAGCCCAATGTAGAGAAAACATCATTCAAGGCAATCCCCATAAACTGCACTTTATCACGATCAATATTCAAGAAATACTGCGGAACATTTGCCTGATACTGACTGGACACAGATCCTAAAGCTGGCTTAGAATGATAAGAAGCAAGCAACGCATTGATAGCTTGTTGCATTTCCGTCGGTCCCAGGTTACGCCGGTCTTCCAACTGAAGTTGCAAACCGCCGGAAGCACCCAGTCCCGGAATAGCCGGAGGAACCATCGCAAATACTTCCGCAGCCTGAATAGTCATATACGCTTCACCATTAAAACGGTTGACTACGGCAGCAGCCGTATGCTCCTTCCCTTTCCTTTCATCCCAGTTTTTCAGTACCACAAAATAAGTTGCCGAGTTGCTCTGCTCGCCGCCACCCATTATCGAGAAGCCGGAAATGCCAATATAATTCTTCACTTCAGGATAAGAATCCAGAATTGCATTAACCTTATCTCCCACTGCCTGCGTACGTTCAAGGCTGGCTGCAGGCGGAAGTTGAACAACAGCAATAAAATATCCGTCATCCTCGTCCGGAATGAAAGTAGACGGCCAATGCATAAAGAGCAATACAGCAATAACAGTCAAGGCACCGTAGGAAACAAGAGCCATTCCGGGACGTTGAAGTAACCATTTGACAATCTTGTCATACACTCCTTGTGTCTTGTCATAAGCCTTATTGAAACCTTTGTATATAAAGAAGTTAGAAGGTTTGCTCTTTTCAAGAAACAACGCACAGAGCGCAGGAGTCAATGTCAACGAATTAAAACCGCTCAACACAGTAGAAGCAGCAATAGTCAATGCAAACTGCTTATACAACTGCCCCGAAATTCCACTAATCATCATCGTTGGAATAAACACAGCCAGCAATACAAGCACTACCCCGACAATCGGACCTGTAATCTCTCCCATCGCTTTCGTCACCGCTTCGCGGGGGGAGTACTGCCCGGTTTCCAGTAACCTCGAAGCATTCTCCACCACCACTATCGCGTCATCCACCACAATGGCAACTGCCAGAATCAGCCCGAACAACGTCAGTGTGTTGATAGAGAAACCAAATGCCGCCATCACAGCAAATGTACCAATCAACGATACCGGGATGGTAATACAAGGAATAATCACAGCCCTCCAATTCTGCAAGAACAGGAAAATAACGAGAATCACCAGCAAAGTCGTTTCAAAGAATGTGACCATCACTTCATCAATAGAAGCATGGATCACATCGGTCGTATCCAAAGTGACATTATACGAAACTCCTTTCGGAAAACTTGCCGCCAATTCCTCCATTTTAGCCTTCACTCCTTTGGAGACATCCAGCGAATTGGAACCCGGTTGCTGGTAAATAGCAATGGCAGCCGTAGGTTTTCCATTCAATCGTGACACTACGCTATATGACGCAGAACCCAAATCGATGCGTGCAATATCCTTCAGGCGAAGCATCGCTCCGTTCTGTTCGCGGCGGATAATAATATCGCCGAACTGTTCTGGAGATTTCAATCGTCCCTGGACATTCAATGTATACTGAAAAGCATTATTATTATCCTGCCCGATAGGTTGACCGATATATCCGGCAGATACTTCCACATTCTGCGACTGGATAGACTGATAAACCTGTTGCGGTGAAATATTCCGTATACGCATAGCCTCCGGATCGAGCCAGATGCGCATCGAATAGTCCCCCGCTCCCATAACATTCACAGCACCCACTCCGGGCACACGTGTCAGCTGGTCTACTAAATTCAGTTTGGCATAATTAGTCAGATACAGGCTATTGTATACAGAATCCTGCGAAGTCATTGTCAGGAACATCACAATGTTTGAAGACTGTTTCTGCACAGTGACTCCTTGCACAACTACCGGTTCCGGCAGTGATGACTGCGCGATACTTACCCTGTTTTGTACCTGCACAGTTGCCATATCGATGTCCGTACCGACAGCGAATGTAATGGTCAGAGAATACGCTCCCGAAGAGGAAGAATTGGAAGACATATAAAGCATACCATCTACACCATTCACCTGCTGTTCGATAGGAATACCCACTGTTTGGGCAACAGTTTCAGCATTTGCCCCGGGATAAACGGCAGAGACCTGCACTGTTGGCGGCGTGATCTCCGGAAATTGCGCCACAGGCAATATATTGAGTGTGACCAGACCGGCTACTACAATAAGCAGGGCAAGGACAGTAGCAAATATCGGTCGGTTGATAAAAAACTTAGAAAACATAATATATAGGTTTAAAAGCAGCCTCTCCACAGCCTTCTCCCAAAGAGAAGGAGCAAGAAAGTTACTTTTGTTAATTAATCGGTTTTAAGTACATCACCTTTATTGATTTCAGTTGTTAGTCAATCAGTTAGCAAAGAGACTTTACTTTTCTCTCTTAGGAAGAGAATCAGGAAGAGGCTTTATCTTCATTCCGTCTCTGACTTTCATCAAAGCCTCTGTGACATACTGTTCTTGCGGAGAAAGTCCTCCCACTACCTGCCGTAAAGTGCCGTCGACCAACTGCCCTATTTCAATATGCCGGTAATGAACTATATTCGAATCATTTACAACATATAAATATTTACCCAACTGATCGGTCCCGATAGAACCTTCCTTCACCAACACCGCATTTTTAGCTTCTCCATAAGGTAAAGTAATGCTTACATACAACCCACTCTTCAATATCCCTTTCGGATTATCAAAATTGGCACGAACCGTCAGCGTTCCTGTATTCAAATCTACATTGGGTGAAAGATAGTCGAGGGCAGCCGGATAAGTTTCAGTTCCCTCCTTTCCCAGTTGAACCATTATTTTCTGCGGAAGATTGGCAGGTAATTGTTGGTTATCCATAGCCATCGTCAACCATTGATTATCAGCTACATTGAAGTAAGCATACATCTGATTATCCTTATAAATAGTAGCCAATGTAACTGGCTGCAACGAGCCGCCTACATAACTTCCTACATCTACCGTCGCCTTACTGATAGTGCCATCAAACGGCGCACGAACATAACAATATCCCAAGTTTGTACGGGCGGTGCTCAAAGCAGCTTCCGCATTGCTGACAGCTGCAACCCCTTCTGCCACAGACGATTCCGCCTGAAGTACCTGTATCTGACTGACAGCATCACTCTTTACAGCCTCTTTCATACGACTATAATTATTACGGGCATATTCCAGTTGAGCCTGGGCGGTTTTCAGCTCTGCTTCTGCCTGCTCCACCTTGTCTTTATATAAGGTAGGTTCAATGATAAACAACAATTGTCCTTGTTTCACCCGTCCGCCGGGGACATACGAGGTAGACTGCAAGGTTCCGTTCACTCGGGCCACAAGATTCACCGTTTTTTCAGTTGTCAGATAGCCCGGGTAATCTTTCGTCAAAGTAATATCCTCCACTATGGGTTTGGTCACGCTAATTTCCGGAGTTGGCATACCTCCCATCGCTCCTGTACTTTTCTTCTCCTTACAACCTGTCAATATAGGCAGTGCAAGAAAGATATACATCAGTTTTTTCATATCTGTTAGGTTATATATTTTTTGATTGATTTTTTTATTCTCTCCAACCGCCTCCCAAAGCCTTGTAGAGGGCTATTAGTTGCAAAAGTGAACTCCCTTGTGCCTGTACCAGCTGATTCTCGTAAGATAACAGAGAACGTTGCGCATCGAGTACGTTTTGGAAAGGCGAGAGCCCCTGCTTGTACAATTCCAGTGAAAGTTTCAATGTCTCAATCCCTTGATTACGCACTTCCCGCAGGGCTACAATCTGTTTGATTGAATTCCGATAGCCATTCATAGCGTTGTCAGTCTCCTGTACGGCAGTCAAAACCGTCTGGTTAAACTGATTGATCGCTTCATCCAGTTGCGCTTTTGCCAGTCGGGTTGCGTTCACTAACTGTCCTCCGCTGAAAATAGTCCAGCTCAATGACGGAGCGATTTCATAAGTCATACTTTTACTTTTGGTGAGATCCTTCAAATCACGGGCGGCATATCCAAATGATCCTTTCAAGAAAACTTTCGGCAACCAATCCGCTTTTGAGGCTCCCAGCAATGCCGCTTGTGCATTCACGCTCAATTCCGCACCTCGTACATCAGGCCGTCTCAATAACAAATCGACAGGTAGCCCCACTCCGATCGGTTCCATGTAATCGGGCAGTGTTCCGCCGGATTCGAGAACCGGACGAATATCCTGCGGATACATTCCCAATAAAACGGCCAATGTCGTTATATACTGATTGATACCCGCTTCCAGTTGAGGAATGGAGGCTTTCGTATTATACAACACAGACTTAGCCTGTGCCACATCGAGCTTGGCAACAAGTCCGGTATTATAGCGTACCTCGGTGATTTTCAGTACTTCCTCCTGCGAAGCACTGTTTTTCTTCACCACCTCAAGTTCTTGTTGCAATTCCCTTAGATTGATATAGGCCGAGGCTACCTCCGCAGCCAACGAAACCATAACACCTGTGTACTCTTCCTTACTGGCGGCAAAATTCTCTTTCTGTGCTTTTACCCGCTTGCGGATACTGCCAAAGATATCCAACTCCCAACTCATACTCAACGAAGCATCATAATAATGATCCGTTGTTTGAGGTAGCGAACTGGTATTTCCACTTGTTTCCTGACGGGTCCACCCTGCATTCAGTCCGATGGAAGGAAAGAAATTACTACGTTCTATCCAAAGATTGGCACGGGCAGCGGCTATACGGTTGATTGCCATTGCAACGGAATAATTACGATCTACTGCCAGAGCTATCAAAGAGTCCAGTTTGGCGTCTTGGAATGACTTCCACCAATGGTCATCCACCGGAAGTATCTGTTGAAACACTTCCCCGCTCTCTTCCCAATCGTTAGGGAGCGGAGCTTTCAAATAACGGTTTGCAGTCTGTCCAACCGCAGTTACAGTTGAAAGAAACATAAGGAGCGATGTGCCCCACACTCGTATACTCATATCAGTTCAGGTTTTTATGAAATGAAAAGATAACAACTAAAGGGTAAGTTTGTTTACCGGAGTAAAATTGGAGTAAAACTCCCACGCGACGCAATATTATTTTGAAGTATTCGATTTCCCTTTATACGGGCACTTACTAAAACAAAAAAAGCCCCGCATTGCTGCAGGGCTTACTTTATATATCAAAATAGTAACTTTACTTACTACTTCACTGCTTTCTTTATTCAGCAGTTTTTCTTCTGATAGCTCTTTTAGTAGTAGTTGCCGGAGCTTCTTCCACCTTGTGTTCGATTTGCACACCAGCCAATTCCGGGTCAATCATAATACGTCCGCAGTATTCGCAAACGATTACTTTCTTACGAGAACGGATATCCAGTTGTCTCTGGGGCGGAATCTTGTTAAAGCAACCACCACATGCGTCACGTTGCACATACACAATACCCAATCCGTTACGAGAGTTCTTGCGGATACGTTTGAAAGACTGCAACAGACGTGGTTCAATCTTAGTCTCCAAGTCTTTAGCTTTGTCTCTCAATTTCTCTTCTTCCTGTTTGGTTTCAGAGATAATTTCATCCAGTTCGCTCTTTTTCTGCTCCAGGTCTTTCATTCTTTCGTTAAGAATCTGATCGTTCTTTGTCACTTCAGCCTCTTTTTCTTCTTTATCAGCAGAATATTCTTTGATTCTCTTTTCGCAAAGTTCGATCTCCAATGTCTGGAATTCGATTTCCTTTGTCAAGAAGTCATATTCACGGTTGTTGCGAACATTGTCTTGTTGTGACTTATATTTTTCTACTGAAGCCTTTGCTGTTTCGATTTCTACTCTCTTGCCGGCAATAGCAGATTTCAGTTCATCCACTTCAGCTTTGATCTTGTCGATACGGGTACTCAAACCGGCAATTTCATCTTCAAGGTCTTGCACTTCCAACGGAAGTTCACCTCTCAATGTCTTGATTTCATCAATCTTAGACAACATCGTTTGCAGTTGGAACAGTGTCTTCAGTTTCTGTTCTACCGTCAACTCATTCGGATCTTTTTTTGCTTCTCTAGCCATTTTACTTATAAATATTTTATGGGATTCGTATTTATTTTACTCAATTGGAGTGCAAAATTAGGAAATAAATCCCGGATTATGGAATAAAAAATTTCTTTTGTATATTGTTCGCTTTCGTAATGACCAATCTCTGCCATCAGAATATCTTCTTCATGGCCGAAATAATCATGATATTTAATTTCGCCGGTAATAAAAACATCCGCTCCCGACCGGATTGCCTGTGGAAGCAAAAATGCACCTGCACCGCCGCACAATGCCACTTTCTGTATCTCTCTTCCCTTCAGCTTATTGTGACGCAAACATCCCACTTCGAATGTCTTCTTGATGCGTTTCAAAAATTCGAGCTCTGTCTCCGATTCATCCAATTCACCGACAATTCCCGATCCCGCCTGCGACCAGTCGTTCAATAAAGGATAAATGTCGAATGCCGGTTCCTCATAAGGATGGGCAGCCAATAAAGCCTTGATGGTTTCCGCCTTTTTAAAGGAAGGAAGAATCGTTTCAATCCTCACCTCCTCTTCGTGGTGCAGTTCTCCGATTGTTCCACAGAAAGGATGCGTTCCCTCTTTTGCACGGAAAGTTCCCTCTCCTTTCAGATTGTAACTGCATGAATCATAGTCGCCTATATTTCCGCATCCGGCAGCAAACAGTGCTTCGCGTACCGCGTCAGCTTGTGCGTAAGGGACAAACGTCACCAACTTAACCAAGTTATTCTCTTTCGGCTCAAGCACTTTCAAATTCTTCAATCCGATTTTTTCGGCTATCTTATAATTGACTCCACCTTGCGCATTATCCAGATTGGTATGCGCCGAATAGATCACAATATCATTCTTTATTGCTTTCAATATACAGCGTTCCAGATAATCCTTGCCCGTAATGGATTTATACCCTTTAAAAATCAGCGGATGATGAGATATGACGAGATTGTAACCCAACGCGATCGCTTCATCCAACACGGCTTCAGTAACGTCAAGACACAACAAAGCCCCTGTTGCTTCCGCTTCTGTCAATCCGATTTGCAGGCCGGCATTATCAAAGCCGTCTTGCAATGGCAGAGGCGCGAATCGTTCAAGGGCGCTTACTATTTGCTTAATTTTCATTATTTGGTAGAAAATTTGGTTGCAAATATAATAAATAAAAAAGGAATAATCATACTAAACGGTCGTTTTTTAGAGAATTTATCGTTATCCGTTTTCTTGAGACCACCGTAAAAGATATCAAACACCACCCGAAAACTATCAAATAAGACCTAAAAACTATCCGATGATAGAAATTCCCCTAAATTCCGTCGGATTCTCCCCCAGCGGGATCGACAAAATACCTTAAACTTGCAACATCAAAATTTTAACAACGAATACTCACATTTTAAAAACAACACATATGAAAAGTTTAAGCTTCAGAAAAGACTTGGTAGGCGTTCAGGAAGAACTACTACGTTTCGCATACAAACTGACAACAGACCGCGAAGAAGCAAACGATTTGCTGCAGGAAACCTCATTAAAAGCATTAGATAACGAAGAAAAATATACACCTGATACAAATTTCAAAGGATGGATGTATACCATCATGCGCAACATCTTTATCAATAACTATCGTAAGGTAGTTCGTGACCAGACATTTATTGACCATACGGACAATCTCTACCATCTTAATTTACCGCAAGATGCAGGGTTTGAAAGTACGGAAAAAACGTACGACCTGAAAGAGATGCACCGCGTAGTCAATGCTCTTCCGAAAGAATACAGAGTTCCGTTCGCCATGCACGTTTCCGGATTCAAATACCGCGAGATTGCAGAAAAACTGAATCTTCCGTTGGGCACTGTAAAGAGCCGTATCTTCTTCACGCGCCAGAAATTACAGGAAGAACTGAAAGACTTCCGCTAAACCCTAACTATATCTACATCAGTTTCAGATTAAACAATTGATTTCATTTTTCAGTTTTATCAATAGGCAAAAGGCAAAGAGAGTGTATATTCTTTTTGCCTTTTGCCTATTTTCATCGGACAAATATGGATAAAAATCAATGCCGGAATAAAAACTAATTATAAAATTCTGCGTAAAACTTCCGTTATTTATTGAAAATCTGTATTTTTACTTCCACTAAATAATAAATACGATGAAAACAATTCTGACTCTACTGTTGCTGATAGTTGTGACGGCCTCCTGTCAACTCAAAAAGAGTGATAATACGGAAACAGCTGTAGCCGAGTCTACAGAAATTGACAATGCCGAAGATTGCACGGCAGATACGGTCAAAGCTACTGCTATCTTCTGGATTGATAAGGCAGAAACCAAACACTGCAAAGAGTACGGCTTTCGTACCATCAAAGCCCATGTTCTTATTCGTGAAGATGGAAAGGTCGATTTGATGTCATTCGTCAAAAAACAATCCCCGGCTGTAGAGACGTACATACGCCATCATCTTTCCAAATTTAAAGTGTCGGAAAAGATGTTTGAAGGCGGATATGTGCAACCCGGAGAACAATTCGTGCAGCTTCGCTGCTTATGGGGAATGTTGAAAGGCAAGTAATCAATGTGCTCACAACCGGAGCTAAAAACAAAGATAACCCGTTGTCTTAGCGTCTATCTTTCGCTTTTCATCTATACTTTGTTTTTCAGCGCATACCGTTCGTCTACCACCCTGTCGGTAGGAAAGAAAGTAAAAATAAGCCGCCACTCTCCTTCTTTATAGATAAATTTACGCCCGCTGGCTCCACGAAGAATTACTTTGTGCTTTTCCCGCAGGAACGATTCGATATGTTCCGGCATTTCAGTGCCGGATGCCGAAAACTCCACTGTTATAAAAAAATGCGGAATAGAAGTTTCAGCCACTTTACGGAATATCTGATCGGTAACTGTCATTTTCGGGGTTCTTTCGTTACCTCTAATAATTTCCCATATGCGTCAAAAGATCGGCGTGAAGCCAATGAAATAGTAATCATCAGCGACAGCATAGATGCCGTAAAAGTAATCACCATAATCATCATCTGATACTTGATGGCAACATTCGGACTGCTTCCTCCCAAGATTTGTCCGATCATTGTGCCGGGAAGAGCAACCAATCCCATCACGGAAATGTTCGCAATCAGCGGACTGAAGGATTTAATAATGGCCTGTCGGATAAATGGAGCCTGCGCTTCCTGCCTTGTTGCTCCGTTCCCTAATAAATAACGGTACAACTGTTGCTCACGTTTCAATCCGCTATAATACGTATTCAAAGCTATCACATTGCTCGAAAGCATATTACCCATTAGGATACCGAATATCGGAATAAAGTATTGGGCGCTAAATATATTGTCCAATTGAAGAACAACACCGATAAAGTACAAGCCTACCAGTACAACACTACAAAGAAATCCTACCGTAATAGGGATTAATAAGATACGATGTTTCAACTGGGTACGCACCAGTGCTGTCTGTCCAGCTACGAATATCATAATTATCACCCAAAGGAAGTTAATCCAGGGATTGTTCCATAAAAAGAGATATTTCAGATACATGCCGATAAAGAACAGTTGGATAATCATCCGTACTGTACCAATCAGGGCAGGTTTCAGTAGTCCCGTTTTAAACTTCCAAAGATAAAAGAACGGGATGGCAAGCAGAAGCAAGCCTATAAAAAGATTATAATATGATATATCAATCGTTCCCACAGTGTATTCTTAACAATTCTATCCGATTCGTATTAGAGTTCTCTCCAATCGTTACAACTCTATTAAATAATGACAACCCGAAGCAAAATCCTTATCATGCGATACGGCCAGCACTGCTGTTCCCCTTTCCGCCTGTCGCCGGAAGAAAGACAAGACCCTACCGGTCGAATCGGCATCCAAAGCAGAAGTAGGTTCGTCTATAATAATCAGAGGTTTATTGAGCATAGCGGCTACAGCAAGCATGATGCGTTGACGCTGACCGCCCGACACTTCATTCACTCTCTTGGTATATAATTCATGTTCCAGTCCCAATTCATCAAAACAGGCAAAAAGCCTTTCTTCCGAAAAAGGGACAGAACGGTTCACTTTCAGTCCGAACGGGAGAGCTACCATCTCTTTCACCCATTCAAAAGGCAATGCCAATTCCTGGGGAATCCATGCAATCTGTCTACGGACACTATCGATGGTTGATCTATCAAGCAATGTTTCCCCTACCCGCACAGATCCTTCTTTCAAAGGTACAAACCCCATCACCGCATTCAGCAACGAAGTTTTTCCACAACCGGATTGCCCTACGATACAGGCTGTCTCTCCCCTTTCCAGTTTCATATTAAAACCGGAGAAAAGCACTTCCGTACCAAAAGCAATACAGGCGTTATTAATATGTAGCATAGCGTTTTTAATTCTTTCTCTCCGGCAAAGGTACTATTTTCTTGAAAAACGTTATCTTTGCCTCACTAATTAATTCAAGAAAAGTTATGATACTGAACGAAAGAGATGCCCGTCATGAACATGTATTACAAGTAGCCCGCCAGATGATGACGGCTGCGCGTACTGCTCCGAAAGGAAAAGGAATCGATATTATCGAAGTGGCCCTAATCACGGATGAAGAGATTAAACAACTATCGGACACTATGATAGCTATGGTAGAAGAACACGGAATGAAATTTTTCCTTCGTGATGCCGACAACATCTTAAGTGCCGAATGTGTTGTATTGATAGGAACACGCGAGCAGACACAAGGCTTAAACTGCGGTCATTGCGGCTTCACCACCTGCGACGGACGTACAGAAGGAGTTCCCTGCGCATTGAACAGCATAGATGTAGGTATCGCCATAGGTTCCGCCTGCGCTACGGCAGCCGATTTGCGTGTAGACACACGTGTGATGTTCTCTGCCGGACTAGCAGCACAACGTCTGAACTGGCTGAAAGACTGCAAGATGGTAATGGCCATCCCTGTAAGTGCATCCTCCAAGAATCCGTTCTTTGACCGGAAGCCAAAGCAGGAAGCGAATTCATAATAATGCGTAATGATGCGTAACAGGCACACTGACGACTGACGCAGACAATAAACTGATTTTATAAATAACTAAATAGATAATAGTCTAATGGGAATCATGGTTGGACTTCCCAGCCCAAGTGGCTCGGAGAAAGATTTGCAGCTGAATTTCGGCAAAAACATGACCGTGCAGGTAGAAATGAGAGTCCCTCATTTGCCCGCCGAATGGCATATGCAGAGTGGTATACAGTTGACATGGCCACACGCCGGTACAGACTGGGCATACATGCTGGCAGAAGTGCAAGAGTGTTTTATAAACATAGCCCGGGAAATAGCGAAGCGAGAGTTACTATTGATTGTCACCCCCGAACCGGAAGAAGTGAAAAAACAGATAGCCGCTACCGTCAACATGAACAACGTCCGCTTTCTGGAATGTGCCACCAATGACACATGGGCACGCGACCACGGAGCCATCACCATGATAGACACCGGCACCCCTTCCCTGCTCGACTTTACATTCAACGGCTGGGGACTGAAATTTGCTTCCGAACTGGATAATCAAATCACCAAACAAGCGGTAGAAGCCGGAGCCTTGAAAGGCCAGTATATAGACCGCCTCGACTTCGTTCTCGAAGGAGGCTCCATCGAAAGCGACGGAATGGGCACACTGCTCACTACCTCCGAATGCCTGCTTTCTCCCCAACGGAACGGGCGACTGAACCAGGTAGAGATAGAAGAATACCTGAAATCAACCTTCCACCTTCAAAAGGTTCTTTGGTTAGGCCACGGCTATCTTGCCGGTGATGACACTGACAGCCACATCGACACTTTGGCACGTTTCTGTTCTACCGACACCATTGCTTACGTAAAATGCGACGACAAAGAAGACGAACACTACCAAGCATTACTCGCAATGGAGGAACAACTGAAAACATTCCGCACCTTAGCAGGAGAACCCTATCGCCTGTTAGCCTTACCGATGGCGGACAAGATCGAAGAAGACGGCGAACGCCTGCCCGCAACTTACGCCAACTTCCTGATTATGAACGAAGTTATTCTCTACCCGACATACCATCAGCCAGCGAATGACCAAAAAGCAAGAGATGTGTTACAACAAGCATTTCCAGGGCATCAGATAATCGGAATAGACTGCCGTGCCCTGATTAAGCAACACGGTTCCCTGCATTGTGTCACCATGCAATACCCATTGGGAGTTATAAAATAACGAATGAATCAACCAAGTAATTATTCATCATGAAAAAGATAAAAGTCGGAATCATCCAACAATCCAATACCGCAGATATTCGGGTCAACCTGATGAACCTCGCAAAGAGTATCGAGGCTTGCGCTGCTCACGGTGCGCAACTGATTGTGCTTCAAGAGCTACACAATTCACTTTATTTCTGCCAGACAGAAAACACCAACCTGTTTGATCTGGCTGAACCCATTCCCGGACCATCCACAGGCTTTTATTCCGAGTTGGCAGCCGCCAATAAAGCAGTCCTTGTCACCTCTCTTTTTGAGAAACGTGCCCCCGGACTATATCATAACACCGCTGTTGTGTTCGACCGCGACGGAAGCATTGCGGGTAAATACCGGAAAATGCATATTCCCGATGATCCGGCTTACTACGAAAAATTCTATTTCACTCCCGGAGACATCGGTTTTGAACCTATTCAAACCTCTTTAGGAAAGCTGGGCGTACTGGTATGCTGGGATCAATGGTATCCGGAAGCTGCCCGCCTGATGGCACTGAAAGGTGCGGAACTTTTAATTTATCCTACTGCCATCGGCTGGGAAAGCAGTGACACGGACGACGAAAAAGCCCGCCAACTCAACGCCTGGATTATTTCGCAGCGTGCCCATGCCGTTGCCAATGGTCTTCCTGTTATCTCCGTCAACCGTGTAGGACACGAGCCCGATCCTTCCGGACAGACAAACGGCATCCTATTTTGGGGAAACAGTTTCGTAGCAGGACCGCAAGGAGAATTCCTGGCACAAGCCGGAAACGATCATCCGGAAAACATGGTAGTGGAAATAGATATGGAACGCTCGGAAAACGTCCGCCGCTGGTGGCCTTTCCTCCGTGATCGCCGGATTGACGAATACGAAGGACTTACCAAACGCTTTCTCGATTAAAGTTCAATGCAGAAGTTCCCCAATAAAGTTCACTCCCAAAGACATAAGAGAGGATATTTATAAATATCACAACAAAAAAGGAGCTGTCTAACGAATTCTAAATATTGAAAATCACCCACGCTACAGATAGTTATAGCGTGGGTGAAATTATTAATAGGGACTTGTCAGACAGTCCCTATTATATTTATTATGTGGGAAATGTCTCTGCTACAATAAGGAAATAAGAAGGGCACAGAGTCAAAATCTAAATTTAAAACTCTGTGCCCTTTCTATATATTATATTTAATAACTATTTCATTGAAAAGTTATTTTCTTGTTGGCTAGGAAATTAGCTCCTCCATAAATAAACAATCCCAGAAATTGAGCCAGATATTCATTCATGTCCAGTCCTTCTACCAATAAGATAAGAAATAAAAACTGTGCGGTGTAAGCCACGGCAAAAGCAGAACAAAAGAGCAGTATCTGTTTCCAGATACTATTCTTTTTATTTTCTACAGGGAATATCCAGTATTTGCACCAGATAAAGTTATGGATTTGAGCTATCAGATACGCTGTTATATTAGCCACCATATAGTCGCCGTCAAATGACATTTCTTTCATCATTAACCATACAACCAACGCCATAATCAAAGCGTTCATTGTACCGATGACTATAAAACGGAATATGCGTACAGATTCTTTCACTCGCCCTCTTTCAAATCTACGATCAAATTCAGTTCATCAAGCTGGCTCTGGTCGATTGCAGAGGGTGCGTCCAGCATTACATCACGTCCGGAATTATTTTTCGGGAACGCAATACAGTCGCGTATAGAATCCAATCCTGCAAACAAAGACACCCAACGGTCGAGTCCGTATGCCAAACCACCGTGAGGAGGCGCACCATACTTAAAGGCATTCATCAGGAAGCCAAACTGTGCCTCTGCCTTCTCCGGAGTGAATCCAAGAATCTCGAACATCTTCGCCTGCAATTTCGCATCGTGGATACGGATAGATCCGCCGCCAACTTCCACACCGTTGATTACCATATCGTATGCATCTGCACGTACAGCAGCCGGATCAGTGTCCAACATCGGAATGTCTTCCTCTTTCGGATGAGTAAACGGATGATGCATAGCCATCAGGCGTCCTTCCTCCTCGCTCCATTCGAACATCGGGAAGTCAATCACCCAAAGGCAAACAAACTTATTCTTATCACGCAATCCCAGTTGAGCACCCATTTCCAGACGAAGCTCACAAAGTTGTTTACGTGTTTTCATTACATCGTCGCCAGACAGAATCAGAATCAAATCACCCGGTTTAGCTCCGAATGCTTCTTTCATTTGCTGGAGCACCTCCTGCGTATAGAATTTATCTACACTCGATTTCACCGTTCCGTCGGCTTCCACACGGGCATAAACCATTCCTTTCGCACCAATCTGCGGTTTCTTTACAAATTCGGTCAATGCATCCAGCTGCTTGCGGGTATAAGTCGCAGCACCTTCTGCACAGATACCGCCCACATAAGCCGCATTATCGAATACAGAGAATCCGTGACCTTTCATGACGTCCATCAGTTCCACGAATTTCATGCCGAAACGCAAATCCGGTTTATCGCTACCATAATATTTCATGGCGTCCGCCCAAGACATACGTTGGAATGGTTCATTCAGTTCCACACCACGAAGAGTCTTAAACAAATGTTTAGCCATTCCTTCGAAAGTAGTGATAATATCTTCTTGCTCAACGAAGCTCATTTCACAGTCGATCTGTGTAAATTCCGGCTGACGGTCGGCACGCAAGTCCTCGTCACGGAAACATTTCGCAATCTGGAAATAACGGTCGAAACCGGAAACCATCAACAACTGTTTCAAGGTCTGCGGAGACTGCGGAAGTGCGTAGAACTGTCCCGGATTCATACGTGACGGCACCACGAAGTCGCGTGCGCCTTCAGGAGTAGAACCGATCAAAACGGGCGTTTCCACTTCGATAAAACCCAGACTATCCAGATATTTGCGAACTTCAATTGTCATTTTATGACGCAGTTCCAAATTGGAACGTACAGCGTTACGGCGTAAATCCAGATAACGGTATTTCATGCGGATATCATCACCCCCATCCGTGTTATCTTCGATAGTGAACGGAGGAGTCATGGCAGTATTTAGTACGTTCAGTTCGGAAACAATGATTTCAATGTCTCCGGTAGGAATGTTTGCATTCTTGCTGAAACGTTCATTAACCGTTCCTGTCACTTGAATGACGAACTCACGTCCCAATTTATTAGCACGTTCACAGAGTTCAGCATTAATTTCTTCATTAAAAACCAATTGGGTAATTCCGTAACGGTCGCGAAGGTCAATGAAAGTCATCCCTCCCATCTTACGGCTGCGCTGTACCCATCCGGACAGCGTGACTTGCTTGTTTACATCAGAGATTCTAAGTTCTCCACATGTGTGCGTTCTAAACATATATTTTTTATTTAAACGATTATCACTCGCGTTTTTATTTTGATCGAACCAAAACTGCGCAAAAGTACGCAATAATTTGTAATTCGGTGTCAGTAATCCGTTATTTTATCAGACTTTCTTTGTCAGCTTTTTCAATATTTTCTTGTTTCTATCTGTTATATTGTCGACGATGGCTTCATTCATCAATTTGATGCCATTCATATATTCCTGCGCTCTTTGGAGCACATTGGCTGCGTCCTTTTCCGATGCTCGTGGCACTACCACGCGCAATCCTCTTTGAATCAGTTGAATATTTACATTGGCATCCGTTTCCATGGGGTCACCATCAAAATGCACGACGCCCGGAGTAGTCCGGCGGATGCACAACTGCTTGCAGCGGAAAGTCTTGATACGGCTATTCTGATCGATTGTTTTATTGAATAATTGAAAGGCCAATGAAGGAACGTCCAATACGGTGAACGGTTCGAGAATGGTCACATCCAGCAAACCATCTGTCAGAGTGGCTTGTGGTGCGATATAAGCATTGTTTCCATATTGCGACGCGTTTCCGCAGGCAATCAGGAAGGCTTTATACTTGGAGACTCCGTTTTCCGTTTCCAGTTCGTACGTTTCCGGCTCATATTTAAGACTTTCCTGCAGGGTTTTCTCCAGATAAGTCAATAGCCCCCGTTTACCGGCATGCGCAAACTTCAGACTGACAAACGCGTCGAATCCCACTCCGCAAGTACAGAAAAAATCTGTACCGTTGATCTTACCATAATCTATCACATCCATGCAACCTTCGTTCAGCACTTCCAATGCTCTCTTCGGCTCCATCGGTATATGCAGATGCCTCGCCAGTCCATTGCCCGATCCGCAGGGAATAATTCCCAGCGCGGTATCAGTATGCACCAACGAACGAGCTATTTCATTGATCGTTCCATCCCCACCAATAGCCACTACTATATCTGTTTTCTCTTCGGCAGCTTTGGCAGCTATTTCTACTGCATGACCGGCTCTTTCCGTATACACTACTTCCCAAGAGTATCTCGCCTTGTCTATTTTTTCGTCCAGCAAGTTAAGAATCAATTCTTTACTTTGTGTTCCCGAAATAGGATTGACGACGAATTTTATTTTTTTCATTCTTTCGTTCATGCTATTCTTGTCGATTGTAGACGACAAAAGTAATATAAATATCTTAAATTTTAATCTATTAGAGGTTTCTAATCATACGAGAGCAACTTTTTTCTCTTAAAAAGAACAGATAAAAGCAAATTTTGTTATCTTTGCCCCCTGTTTTTAAACACTTGTTAAGATAAAAGGATGTAAGATCGTCAGCGAACGATCTGAGTATGAGTATAAAAATTATAATTCATGGGATTATTACAAGAGAAGTTAGCTAAGTACGACCTGCCACAAAAGTTTATGGCACAGGGCGTTTACCCATATTTCCGTGAGATAGAAGGAAAGCAGGGTACAGAGGTAGAAATGGGCGGACACGAAGTGTTGATGTTCGGTTCCAATGCATACACTGGCCTTACGGGAGATGAAAGAGTGATTGAAGCTGGTATCAACGCCATGCATAAATATGGTTCCGGTTGCGCAGGCTCGCGCTTCTTGAATGGTACGCTTGACCTGCACGTTCAGTTGGAAAAAGAACTGGCTGCCTTTGTAGGCAAAGATGAAGCGCTCTGCTTCTCAACCGGTTTTACGGTGAATTCCGGAGTTATTCCTGCTTTGACAGACCGCAATGATTATATCATTTGCGATGACCGCGACCACGCATCTATCGTAGATGGCCGTCGTCTCTCCTTCTCCCAACAATTAAAATATAAGCATAACGATATGGCGGATCTGGAAAAGCAACTTCAAAAGTGCAATCCGGATTCAGTGAAACTAATCATAGTGGACGGTGTGTTCTCTATGGAAGGTGACTTGGCAAACTTGCCCGAAATCGTACGCTTGAAACATAAATACAACGCTACTATCATGGTAGACGAAGCTCACGGCTTGGGCGTATTCGGAAAACAAGGACGTGGCGTCTGCGACCATTTCGGTCTGACTCACGAGGTTGATTTGATTATGGGTACTTTCAGCAAGTCACTGGCTTCTATCGGCGGATTTATCGCTGCTGATTCTTCTATCATCAACTGGTTACGTCACAACGCACGTACTTATATTTTCAGTGCATCCAACACTCCGGCTGCTACTGCATCTGCTCTCGAAGCTCTCCACATCATCCAAAATGAACCGGAAAGACTTGAAGCGTTGTGGGAAGCTACCAACTATGCATTGAAACGTTTCCGTGAAGCTGGCTTTGAAATCGGTGCAACAGAATCACCTATCATCCCTCTTTACGTACGTGACACGGAAAAAACGTTTATGGTTACCAAATTAGCTTTTGATGAAGGTGTATTCATCAATCCGGTTATTCCGCCGGCATGTGCACCACAAGATACTTTGGTGCGCGTAGCATTAATGGCTACTCATACAAAAGATCAAATAGACCGTGCTGTAGAAAAGCTAGTTAAGGCATTTAAAGCATTGGATCTTTTATAATCTACGAAAAATAAATCACTCATATCAAGTGAATAAAATAAAAGTCTGACACAAATCAATGTGCCAGACTTTTATTTTATCTTATTCACTCTTGAGTACTTCTGCTGGATTTTGCCGGGCGGCTTTCCACACGCGCCAGATGATGCTTAAGAAAATGACAAGGCCCATTCCTATAAATATAACTGCATATAACCACCATTCCATCGGTGTTTGCTTTATATAATTTTCAAGCCAATGCTTCATCATAGCATATCCTAGCGGAAAAGCAAAGAACGATGAAAGTACAAGTAAAAATAAATATTCTTTAAAGAATAGATTCAAGATTATTCCTATATTGGCTCCATTTACCTTGCGTATAGCTATTTCTTTACGACGTTGCTGACAGGATAAAGTCACTAACGAGAATATACCAAATACCGCAATTAATATACAAATAGCAGAAACCACACTCAACAGTTTGCACAATGTTCTCTCTGATTTCATGTAAGCGTCGTAAACTTCTTCAATATTAGACAACATCAATTCTGCATTTGGATTAACTTTATTCACTTCCGCTTTTATCTTTTCAGAAACAATATTCCAAGTTCCCTCTTTCACTTTGAATATAATACCTCCTCTGCCTATATTATCCGGCAAAAAAAACATAGCAGGGGCTACCGGGTGTATTGGGGCATTATATGAAATATTTTTAATAACCCCTTTCACTATATAATGCCTTCCTAATTTATCAATTTTCTTTCCAATCGGTTGTGCCATCCGAAAGCTTTCACAGCAGCTTCATTTATAACAACCATATTTTTTCCATCCTTTTCATCCAGCATGCTTCCGTCCAGCACCTCAACTCCAAAGAAATCGGCATAGTCCTGATTAATTGTTTCATCTTCCAAATCAATACATTGTTCACCATCAGTGGTCTTTCCATCCCATTCTTTTACCCTATATGTTGAATAGAACATCTTAGGAATAGGTGTATGAAAACCATTCAAACATTCTGATACTTCTGGTATCTGACTCACAATTTCTTTGAAAGGGATATTTTCAGAACAATAAACAACAGCTCCTACATTATGCCGTTCTATTCCAAGTTCTCTAGTATTTAGTAAAAAATGAAGTTGCATCATCATTACCAAAGTACAAAAGACAAAGCCTATACTAATAAACAACTGAAATAAAATGCTACTCTTATAAAACCAGCCGGAGAGATGAAGATTGGATTTCTTGTTTATATTACTAAGTAGAGTTCGCCTGCTGATGTATCGTATAAGCAGAGATGCAAAACCAACTGTCACGGCAATCAATGATAGTATATAAACAAATACTTCGATATAAAAAGATGAAGTACCCTCATCAATTTGTGACAAACGTTTGAAAGTGGGCAGGATAAGCTCTATCAATACCAGTCCTATTCCTGAAGATAAAATTAGTAATAAGACAAGTTCTGTAAGAAGTAAAGTGAGTAATCCACCATTTGATGAACCATTGACTTTCCTCAACGCTAACTCACGTTTACGCATCCGGATACGAGTTATCAACATTGTTAAATAATTACATATTCCACAAATTATCACCAAACCACTAATACATGCAAAAAGACGAATATGATTCAACTTCACATTCACATCTTCCCTCGGATGACTACTCCGCAATGTGGATAATGGAGCAATAAGCGTAGAATTTGGATATTTATGACCATCTTGTTGTACTTCATATTCTGACAACCTCTGTTTCAATGCTTCTATATCACAGTTGGGATAAATACGAAAAAGCGTTTGGCATCGTTGGTTCCCCCAATTGGGGTTTGTATCATGAAATGGCAATAATATATCAAATGAAAACAAAGAGTGTCCTTCCCATGACTTTACAACTGCAACGATTATTTTTTCTTCGTTACTTTCCTCTAAAATCAAGTGTTTACCTATCGGAGATTCTTTCCCAAATATTCGCTTTGCCGTATTTTCTGTTATAGCAATTTCATCCTTTTTTAGCTGTAGATGGTTATCTCCATCCAATACTTTAATATTGAACATTGAAATGAAATTTGAATCTACCTCTATACGTCGTACCACAAACTCAACATCCTCATTCTTAATCTTTTTTTCATTCCAGTCATAAAAGATACGACATACTTTCTCTATCTCCGGACAATTCTTTGCCAAATAATCAGCTAGAAAACTAGATGAATTATAGGTAAATCCGTCTCCATAAAGACGAAAGCTACTGCCTGCCAGATAAATACGATCGGCTCCCTCATGAAAATTATCATAAGTCATTTCATAATGAATCCATAATACCGATAGCGCAAAACAAGTAAAGCCAACTGCTAATCCGATAATACTAACAAAACTTTGTGGCTTATACTTCATCAGATTGCGAAAGGCTACTTTTAGATAGTGTTTTATCATGATATTGTTATTTTATTATTCGTTTTTGATTACTTCTGCCGGATTCTGTCGCGCCGCTTTCCACACTCGTCCAATGATACAAAGTAAAATGATGACTGCTACGACAACAAAAATACTTATATATATCCAACCATCCATTGTTGTCCGTCTTACATAACTCTCGATCCAATGACTCATCACCACATATCCTATCGGAAATGCAACAACGGCAGATATGGTCATCAACAACAAATACTCTTGGAAAAACATACGCAGGATATGACAGACCTGTGCTCCGTTCACTTTACGTATAGCAATTTCCTTTTGACGTTGTTCACACGATAAAGTAACCAATGAAAAGACTCCGAATATGGAGATGATAACACATGTCAATGATACGATACTCAATAATTTCATCAATGCATCTTCGGAGCGGAGATACTTATCATATTCCTTTTCTTCATTAAACAATCGCATATAAGCATTTGGAAATTCGTCTTTATACAGTTTCTCTATTGCTTCACGGCATTCATTCCAGGCACCTTCTCTAAATTTAAAAAGGATACTGGCTCGATTCAGCAGATACTCCTGTGCCTTGGGATGTTGAAATGCAATAAGCCCCGGTTTACTTGTAGGAGAGCGATAACTAAAGTTCTTTACCACTCCGACAACTTTATAGGCACTACGCTGACCGTTCCACTCATAATAGAAACTTTTTCCCAAGGCCTGTTTCCAACCAAATCTCCGGCATGTATTTTCATCTATCACGACATCATTCCCTTGATTCTTATCTGATATAAACTCACCTTCCAATAACTTCAAGCCGTAAAATTCAAAAAAATCTCCTTTGGCAGGCATCATACCGATAGTGAGAGATTCCTCCGATATTTTGGGAAGATCATCCCAATTATTTATTTCGATATACATCATCGGACCTGTAGGAATAATCGGGAAATATGAGGGAGGCAACGTTTCTGTTACCATGGGTAAAGCTTTTATTTTCTCTTCCCATTGTTTGATGTCTCCATTCCATAAGGCAACGTTACCTATATTATGACGCTCCATACCTAAATCAGTATTCTTCAGGAAGTAAAGTTGCTTCATAATCATTACTGTGCAAAAGATAAAAACAAGGCTGACTATTAACTGTATCACAATGGCTGTCTTACGAAACAAGTAAGGTCTCGCAGATCCCCCCTTTCCTTTTATTGCTTCCTGCAATGTCCGGCGACGAAAGTAAGACAATGGTATTTGTGCAAACAGGAAAGACAGAATGATTACAATCAGAAGATATAGAATGATTTCCCCATAATACGAATCAGCTTCTATTTGAGTGAAATTCAAGAAATAAGGCATGCTTATCTCTATCATCAATAATCCACCCGCCAAAGCTATGCACAAAATCATCAACAGTTCAATGGCAAATTGAACGGACAAAGCGTTATGACTGGCACCATTCACTTTACGAAGTGCCATTTCATGACTGCGCATATAAAGCCGGCTGATATAAAGAGTCAGGTAATTGAATAGTGAACAGATGATAACTAATCCACCAGCTAAGGAAAAATAGAAAATATAGCTGAAGGAAATGACAACATCGATTTTGGAAACATAATCAGAATAACGCAAAGCTGAAATCCGGGTTATCAGAAGATCCGAAAGTTCACTCTCTTTTTGAATATCTGAAAGATCCATGGTACTTATTTTTTTCCGGAATGTATCCATATCCATCCCTGCACGAACACGAATAAATAATTGTTCAGGACCACTTTTCCATCGAGGACTGTGCCTGGCTGCGACTAATACACTATACGGAATATTGGAATGGCGGGACCATCCACTCACAATTGCCCCTATTTGACGGGAACGTCCGTTTACCTCCACTTCTTTTCCCAAAGCATCATCCTCACTACCAAAAAGCTTTTTGGCAAACTCTTCCGTTACTGCAATTTCAGGATTATTTTCTTTCAAGAAGTTGACAGTTCCTTTCAGTAACTGTATATGAAAGAAGTTCATAAAAGCAGAATCTGCCGCAGCCATTACTACTTCATACTCATCATTTTCCATGCGGATTTTCACATTCTGATGTACAGAAGTAGTAGCCTTTGCTTCTATTTCCGGCATTTTTTCCTGAAGATAGGCTGCCAAAGGGTAAGGAGTTGAATTGGATATATGTTCCGGAATATCAGTATAATGTGCACGTACCATATAAATACGTTCAGCCCCTTTATGGAAAGTATCATAAGTCATCTCATAACGAATCCATAATACCGATAGCGCAAAACAGGTGAAGCCGACTGCCAGTCCAATGATACTGACAAGGCTTTGTGTCTTGTATTTCATCAGATTGCGAAAGGCTACTTTCAGATAGTGTTTTATCATGATATATTCTTTATCGACAACTTATGTTTACATACTAACTTCAGTCACCACCTGTCCATCAAACAGGTTTATAATGCGGTCGGCATAACCGGCATCATGTTGTGAGTGGGTCACCATGACGATGGTGGTTCCCTCATTATTCAGTTCGCTCAACAGTCCCATCACTTCTTTACCGTTTTTGGAGTCCAGATTACCGGTCGGTTCATCAGCCAGAATCAGTTTAGGGTTTGCCACGACGGCACGGGCAATAGCGACGCGTTGCTGCTGACCACCGGAGAGTTGTTGCGGAAAATGCTTGCTACGATGGGTGATAGCCATTCTCTCCATAGCTGCCTCTACCCTCTTTTTCCGTTCGGAAGCGGAAATACCCATATAGAGTAAAGGTAGTTCGATGTTTTCGTATACATTCAACTCGTCTATCAGATTAAAGCTCTGAAACACAAACCCTATCACACCTTTGCGAAGACTGGTACGTTGCGATTCGGTATACCGAGAGACTTCCGTTCCATTCAGGTAATACTCCCCTCCTGTCGGGTTATCGAGCAGCCCCAAAATGTTGAGCAATGTTGACTTACCACAGCCGGAGGGCCCCATGATGGCTACAAATTCGCCTTGTTTCACTTCGATACTGACGTTATTCAACGCCCAAGTTTCTACTTCTTCCGTTTTGAAAATCTTCTGTAAGTTAATGGTCTTAATCATAACTGTATTGTTTTAGAATTATATTTTTATTCGTTTTTGATTACTTCTGCGGGATTGATACGCGCAATCTTCAGTATTTTAAAAATAATGGTGATTACTGTTAATAAGGTTACTCCTCCAAATATGCTTCCCCAGTATAATATTCCATCATTAAAGAATACGGTGTACATTTGTTTCCACAGTTGCAATACCACGTAAATGAGCGGAAAAGCGATGGCGGCAGTCGCTACCAGCAAAATCAGGTACAAACGTGCAAATAACCAGATGATAGAACATATTCCAGCTCCGTTCACTTTGCGAATGGCAACTTCTTTCTGGCGCCGTTCTGTATCAAGCGTAATGCTGGAATACACTCCCAACAGGGTAATGATAATACTTACAATTGCAAAAAATGAGATGATGTCTTTCAGGATATATTCCAGTGCCTGCACTTCGTACAAATCATCCTGAAATGTACGTACTTGGGAGGGAATATTCTCCGGCAGCACTTCACGACGGATAGTCTCAATCCATTTAATTACTTCTTTTTGCTGTTCGGGATAACATTTCACATAGCAGTGCCCTACGTATTCGGAAGAATCATAAAGCGTGAAAGCAAATCCGCCATTATGATTATGTACATCTGTCTGAAAGGGGGCACATACTCCACAGACGGTAAAATCACTGGTCCAGTCGTAGAAGTTCATTCCGATGATATCTCTCTTTTGTCTTTTCTGCCAAACTTCATCCATTACGAGATCCTTTTTTGTCCGGATCGTCCTACCCTCCGTCATCGGAATGTTCATGAAGGTGAAGAAATTCAATGGTACACACATTACATTGATATCAATCCAAGAGTTATCATTTCCCTTCTCCGTCATTAATAAGTTTCCGGATACTCCGTGAGTATAGGATATGTCAGATAACAAAATATCTTTCACACCGGCATGCTGCCTGAAACGTTCCACCATTTCTAGTTTCTCTTTATTCTCTAGGAATGAATAGTCCAGCGGTATACTAAGAATCGCTTCTTTATCTTCCTGACTTAACGTATGGAATAAGGTTTCAGTCATCTTTCCCGATTGTAGGAACAGGCTGGCGGTCAGCGCTACGAATACCCAACAAATTAAAAATTGGATGCCAAGCATAAAGTTACGTCCCCATTGTTTCCCACGACGCTTTTGGCCTCCATATATACCTGTTTGTATGGAAAATCTGCGAATACGGACAGAGACGAGCAAGCAGACTGCCACACAAAGTAACACAAGCAAAACAATGTATTGCAGAATATGCTTTAGAAGTGTTTCAGAAGGGAAATTCATTGTGAGACCTGGTAAAGAAAAATCCATTCTATCACCAATCAGCTCCACACCCCATACAACCAGAAACGAGGATGCAAATACGACAATCAGAGATTGTATTAATAACAGGCAGAACAGCCGTTTCCAGTCAGCACCAAGCATTTTCATTATAGCGTATTCCTTAGTGCGATTCAGGAAAGAGCCGATAAGAAAATGAAAGAAATTAATCAATCCGACCAGCAATATCAATGTACCGACGATTCCGGTGACCCATCCCAAAATATAAGCACCTTTCTCCTGCGATAGGTTTCCTATATAGCGGGCAATAACGGTATAAGTCTGGTTATGTAAGATATAAGTATAGTCGCGCTTGGAGAATTGTTTTTCGAAATCGGTAATGCCAGCCTGCGGAGATAACAAAACGTATGTCCGAGCCCCCGTTATATCATTACGTTTCGGACTCTGAAAAAGTCCTTCACTATCGTTGATAACCAATGCATCGATATGACACATAAAACTAAAACCATTGTTCAGCGGAATATCTTCCATCACTGCTTGCACTGTGTACACAATACCTCCTGCCTTCGGGGTACTGTCCGGAGAAGTATAAAGCCGTTCTGTTAGAGTCAGGTGTTTGCCAATGGCAGTTTCCACCTGACCAAATATCTTTATGGCAGTGGACCGGCTTATAATAACGGCATTCGGCATCCGACTTGCTGTCTGCCAGCTACCAACTACTATTTGTGGAGTAAAGACTTTATCGTATAGGGTATCTACTTCCATGATTTCAAGATCGTATGGCAATGATTTATCCGAAGATAGTTCAACCAGAAAAGAACGCTCACGGGAATATGCCATACAGGAAATCGCTTCCACTTCGCCCATAGCCCAAGTACGAAGTTCTTCGGATAACGCTACTTGTGTACCGGAAAAATAATCCCCAGTCTGTTCATTATAAAAATTTAGTTCTGCTATGCGGGAATAATTATCAAAACAATGATTGGTGAATTCTACAAAACGGCTGCAATACATACATACGCTGAAACACAGTAGTCCTACTGCCAATCCGATGACAGAGATTATATTCTGCGCCTTGTACTTCCACAAGTTTCTAAATGCTACTTTTATATAATGTAAAATCATAAATTATATGTGTTTATTTCAAAATCAACTCTTCTGCATCCCCAAAGGTATCATATCCGGTTGTAATTACCCAATCTCCCGGCTGTAAACCTTCTACTATTTCATATTGCTGCGGATTTTGGCGACCAATACTCAATGGCACACGGACTGCTTTTGTCTTTGATGTATTTACTTTGTAAATCCATTGTCCGCCTGTAGACTGGTAGAAGTTGCCTCGCGGAATAATGAGTGCTTGCTCCGGCTGTCCCAATTCAATCTGCACACGGAAGCTCTTGCCAACTCGTACATTATCGGGCATATCTCCTGTAAAGACAAGATCGACATCAAACATACGGTCTTTCACTTCGGGGACCACTTTTGTTATTTTCAGCGGATATTTGTTTCCCTGATAATTCACTGTAGCCGGTAATCCGGTGGTGATCCTGTCAATGTAATATTCACTAAGTGAAGTGTGGATTTTGTATTGGTCTAATACTTTTATTTCAGCAATACTTTCACCAGAGGAAACCTGTTGCCCCGGAGTGACCTTTACAAAACTAAGCTGGCCTTTCAAGGGAGCTGTAATCACCAAACTATTCAACCGTTTGCAAGTACGTTCATACTTCTTCCGTTCCCGCTCCCGGTCGTTACGGATCAGTTCCTTGCGTATCATCGTAACGGCAGAATCATGCCGCAGACTCTCTTGCTGCAGGGCTGCATTTTTCTGTTTGTAGCCGTATTCATCTTCTGCTACCTGCAATTGAGCCTTACTCTTCACGCCCATCTGGAATTCTTCGCGGTCGAGAGCAATGCTTTTTTTCAGGCGTTCCAATTCGTAGTTGTTGGTAAGGGCTTGCTGTTTCAGGTTCAGACTTTTTTGTTCCATTTCAATCTCCTGCTCCTGATAGGTAATCATTTGCTTTTCCCACTCGTCGCGCTGGTCTTCAATACTACGAAGCAAATCGGGATTGGAAAGAACAAGAATAGTGTCTCCCTGTTGAAGCAAACTTCCCTCTTCACCGACAATTCTTTCCACACTTCCTGCTTCACGGGTATTGATCTTGATGGTTAGTATAGGCTGAATGAGCCCTTCCACGTCCACATATTCCATAAAATTAGACACTTTCACTTCTGCAATCTGTATATCTTCGGCATCTATCCGCAGTTTTCTGGGACCTAAAGACAAAGTAATCACATAAATCAGGAAGGCGACAAATAATATCCCTCCTATCAGATAGTATCTGTAACGAATGTACCACGGTTTCTTTTCTAATTTTATATCCATGAAATTATCTGGTGTTTTACAAGTTTCTACTAGCTATGGTTCAATTTCTATTCTTTACTGACTTTTCGTTGTTCTCTATTCAATCAGAAGATGATAGTCTTCTGTCAGCATCGTATTTCGCTCAAAATCATATAGTGTCATGCTACGGAGTGTATAATATAAACTCCAATAATTATATAAAGCCGAAATATAGTTACGGCGAGCACTGTCTTTCTCTGAAATGGAGGCATTCAAATCAAGAATAGTAGATTTACCTAATAAGTAGAGCTTGCGTGCCACTTCGCTTCTTCGTTGGGCTGTTTCATCTGTACGGGCAGCGATGCGGACACGTTGCGTTTGCAGATTGAATTGTTTGACGAGTTTACGGACGTTCAGTTCAAAGTCTGTCCGGCTCTGTTCTACTTGTGTGTACACCAAATCACGATTGGAACGGGCTACTCGTACCTGTCCTTTTCCACGCCCCCAGTCCAGGATAGGAAGAGAAATGCCGATGCTCACGTATTGCTGGTCCAACAAATTTCGATAAGCTTCGGGCAGTTTGTCAGCAGTCTGCGTCAATCCGAAACGGAGATAGATATCTGCTTTCAGGCCAGCATTGGCACGGGCTTTCGCAACTGCACTCTCACTTTCCAGTTTGCGTCTTTCCATCGTCTGTATGTCCGGACTGTTTTCGTAAGCTAAAACCAGTGCTTCATTCAGGTTCACACTGAAATCCGGAACTTGGGGACTGACAAGAACACGCAGATCCCGGTCTTCGTGAATACCGAGATAAGAACGGAGTTCCTGCATACAATTATCCATTTCAATACGGGCATTCATGCGATTCGTCTCTTCCGTCAGACGATTGAGTTCCAGTTGTAGCATTTCATTTTCTGTGATGGTACCTATATTATAACGGCCTTGTGCATAACGGTAAAGTGTATCGGCATTGGCATAATTAAAGGAAGCAATATCGTAATCGCTTTGGGCAGTGGCCAAGGCAAAAAATTTATGAATCGCATTGGCTGATACGAGTTCGAGTGTCTCTACGTAGCTTTTCTTTGCCTCCTGATAGCGTACAGGTTCTATCCGTCTATCCCATTTCAGGCTATTGTAGCCAAAAAGAGACTGGCGATAACCTATCATAATAGGGGAAGTCTGCCATGAGTATTTATGTTCGCTGAATAAATCCATACGTTGAGCAGAGGTTTCAAGAAAGAAAGAACCACCAGTCCAGAATAAATTCTGTGAAAGATTCAAGGTTAAATCCGTATTCAATAAATTTTGTTCGACAAACTTTACCGAACCGTCCCCCATCGTTATCTTATTAATGGCACGGTTCAGATTCGGATCGGATGTCAAACTTAAAGACGGTAGATAATTGGCACGATAATATTTATAGTTCCAATATGCAGAACGGAAACTGTGACGTGCCGTTTGTGCATCGGGAGATTCCATACGGGCCATTTCTATGACTTGCTTCAATGATAACTCTGTAATTTGATTTTGAGCAATCAATAATTCTGTCGACAATAGTCCGAGATATATGAAGATTAATTTCAGATTCATTCGTTGGCTTTATTTGTTATTCATCATTCAAAAGATGTGCCATTTGCATAAATCACTATCATTCAACAATTTATCAATATCCATTCAGTTGATTGTGTGTGCATATACGCACAAAATTAGTGCGCAATCGCACACACAACACATGAGATTTATCCATATCTTTGCTCCCGGAATCTAATAGATTATAAGATATGGAAGAAGTGAACAAATTAGGAAAGATACTTATAGTAGATGATAACGAGGACGTGCTCTTTGCTCTCAACCTGTTACTGGAACCTTATACGGAAAAAATAAAAGTAGCTACTACCCCTGACCGTATCGAGTATTTCATGACCACCTTTCATCCCGATCTTATCTTATTAGACATGAATTTCAGCCGGGATGCCATCAGCGGACAAGAGGGATTTGAAAGTCTAAAGCAGATATTGCAGATTGACCCACAGGCTATTGTTATTTTCATGACTGCCTATACAGATACAGACAAAGCTGTTCGGGCCATCAAAGCTGGTGCTACTGATTTTATTCCCAAGCCTTGGGAAAAGGATAAATTGCTGGCTACGCTTACTTCAGGAATGCGATTGCGTCAGTCACAACAGGAAGTCAGCATTTTGAAAGAACAAGTGGAAGTTCTTAGCGGTCAGAATACTTCGGAGAATGATATTATTGGAGAATCATCTGTTATGCAGGAAGTGTTTACCACGATAAATAAACTAAGTAATACAGATGCCAATATACTAATTCTCGGAGAAAACGGTACAGGCAAGGACGTGATTGCCCGACTAATATATCGTTGTTCTCCACGATACGGCAAACCTTTTGTCACGATCGACCTGGGAAGTATCCCCGAACAATTGTTTGAAAGTGAGCTGTTCGGCTTCGAAAAAGGCGCTTTCACCGATGCCAAGAAATCGAAAGCGGGACGAATGGAAGTAGCAACCAACGGGACTTTATTTCTGGATGAAATTGGCAATCTATCACTTCCTATGCAATCCAAATTACTGACTGCCATCGAAAAAAGGCAAATCAGTCGTTTGGGAAGTACGCAAACCGTTCCCATTGACGTCCGTTTAATCTGCGCCACTAATGCTGATATCCGTCAGATGGTGGAAGACGGGAATTTCCGTCAGGACTTATTATATCGTATCAACACGATTGAAATACATATACCTCCACTCCGTGAACGTGGCAATGACATCATCTTGCTTGCAGATCACTTTCTGGACCGTTATACCCGTAAATATAAAAAGGAAATACACGGACTGACCCGGGAAGCCAAAAACAAACTGCTGAAATATGCATGGCCCGGAAATGTAAGGGAACTTTAACATACGATAGAACGTGCCGTAATTTTAGGAGACGGCTCCATGCTGAAACCTGAAAACTTTCTTTTTCACACCACGTCCAAACAGAAAAAAGAGGAAGAAGTGATACTGAATCTCGAACAACTAGAACGACAGGCCATTGAGAAAGCACTCCGAATCAGCAACGGAAACATCTCCCGTGC
Source organism: Bacteroides sp. D22 (assembly GCF_000163675.1). Classification (NCBI taxonomy): domain Bacteria; kingdom Pseudomonadati; phylum Bacteroidota; class Bacteroidia; order Bacteroidales; family Bacteroidaceae; genus Bacteroides; species Bacteroides sp. D22. The sequence continues at coordinate 41,501 of NZ_GG774826.1, forward strand.
TGCCGAATATTTAGGAATTACCCGTTTTGCATTATATCGCAAACTTGAAAAATTAGGCTTATGAAACGATTTGAGTTTAAAGTAATTCTGCACATCATAGTTATCTTTCTACTTTCCATTAGCAGTTGTCTGCTGTATCAAAGGCAGTTATGGTTCAGTACTACCGTCTGTATTCTCCTTCTAATAGGCGTCGGCATACATCTCTACCGAATACAGTTCAAACAAATCGCCTTATTACGGCAATTAACGGATGGACTCCGATACAACGATATAACGCAGAATCTTCATCCTCCTTTTAAAAATAAAATGATGGATGAGTGGGCACAGGAACTATCTAATGCATTAAAGGACTTTCGGGGAAAGCTATTGGCAGAAGAAATCAAGCATCAATATTACGAGAATTTATTGAATAAAGTAGATACCGCCGTACTCGTAACCGATGTAACCGGGCATATCGAATGGATGAATCAGGCAGCAGTCACTCATCTGGGGCAACTATCACAACTTCCGGAAGTTCTTCAGGAGGCTTCTACCAGTAATGACATATCCATTATTCGCATCGAGCAAAATGGCATCGTTCTGGAAATGGCAATTTCCTGCACCACATTTGTCACACAAGGTGCGTTCGCCACACAAAGCAAAAAGCAACGGCTAATTAGTTTAAAGAATATCCATTCCGTACTGGAACGAAATGAAATGGAAGCCTGGCAAAAGCTGATTCGTGTATTGACACATGAGATCATGAATTCCATCACTCCTATTATCTCTCTTTCGGAAACATTAAGTGAAAGAGGAATCCCCGAATCACTCGGAGAAAAGGAGTATTCTATCATGTTGCAAGCCATGCAGACTATTCACAGAAGAAGTAAAGGATTATTGGGATTTGTGGAGAATTACCGGCGACTGACACGTATTCCGACACCTGTCCGCACCAAAGTATCTGTTGCCGAATTGTTTACGGACTTAAAGAAATTATTTCCGGAAGAGTATATTCATTTCGAAATGCCCGCATCCGATTTATATTTATATGCAGACCGTGCACAGATAGAGCAAGTGCTTATCAACTTATTAAAAAATGCCCGCGAAACGTGCGAGCGGAAAGCAGATAAAGAAATACAAATAAAGTTTTTCTCTAAAGGCAACCCGACATTAGCAATATCTGATAATGGTGAGGGAATTCTACCAACTGTTTTGGATAAGATTTTCGTTCCTTTCTTCACTACCAAAACATCCGGTTCGGGTATCGGATTGAGCCTGTGCAAACAGATCATGGCTTTGCATGACGGAAGTATCAACGTAAAATCAGAATTAGGGAAAGGAAGCTGTTTTGTTCTTACTTTCCCTAAATGAGAACCACCGAAAGTCTTCCGGATCCTTTAATACGATGGATTAATCTGGGCAGTAGAGGATAAATCATCCTCTGCTGCCCAGACTATTTGTATCCGGATTTAACTCCTTAACAGCTTCTTTGACTGCTTTATGAGTCGGCTTGCGATATACTTCCGCCTGTTGAACGGGAACAATCTCATTCACCATTTTTTCATATCCTTTTTGCTCTAACAAGTGGACTTCTTTTTCACCTGTTTCTTTTTGTTTTCTTGTTTTCATAAGGCTTTTCATTTTAAAATTCTTATTTATAGAACAGAAAACATCGATAGATAGTTCATACTCACAAATTATTCGTGTACAAAGAAACCACACCCCAATATACCACACTATGGACTTGTTCATTCCGATACAAGATTTAAATTGAATAGCTACATAGTGAAAAAAATATCTATCATGCTATCATTCATTTTAATAGAATTCTAATTATCAAAAGAATAAGTATGATAGATCGTTTTTAAAAAAGGTATCTATCATACTTTTATTGCAAAAAACAGCTATCTATCATGCCTATACTTTGCCTATTTTAGTGTAGTATTAGGTGAGATTACCCATTTAAAGGCATAGGGATGCACGTTTTATAGGATGATAACCTGTATTTGACAGCTTAATAATCTATTGGGAACGGTGGTATTTATATAGCCCACGTATGCAGGCTGTACAGCCCACACCTGCAAACTGTACAGCCTACAGATGCGGGCTGCACGGTTTACAGGTGTGGGCTATAAACTTATCGCCATTAAAGTTGGATTATTAAGCCATGATCATCGGATTTATACGGATTCATTGCAACAAAAACAAGCTATCTTATGCATATAGGGCCTTTATTCGACTATTCTATTGATGATAGATAACCTGTTTTTGCTGGTAAAAGTATGATAGATACATTTTTTTAAAGCTATCTATCATACTTATTCTTTTGATAATGAGAATACTATTAAAATGAATGATACTTATAATAGATGTTTTTCACTATGTAGCATTTAATTCAAATCTGCGCTCTAATGAAACAAACTTTTGAGACGGTTGCCCTGATTTATGTATACCTTTTCTATAAATATATAAATTAAATCATATATTTGTGCTTTCATTCAACTCATCCTCTTATTAAATTATGAAAGAAAACAAATACGACAATAGCGATTTCTTCAGTCAATATTCTCAAATGTCCCGCTCGGTGGAAGGCTTGAAAGGAGCCGGAGAATGGCATGTATTGCAGAAAATGCTCCCCGATTTTGCAGGAAAAAGAGTTTTAGACTTAGGCTGCGGATTCGGTTGGCATTGTGTCTATGCGATAGAACACGGAGCAACACACGTTACCGGAATTGATATTTCGGAGAAAATGCTCGAAGAAGCCCGGAAAAGGAATCCTTCTCCATTCATTGAATACCAATGCATGGCCATCGAAGACTTTGATTTCCAGCCGGATTCTTATGATATTGTCATCAGTTCGCTAACCTTCCATTATCTCGAATCTTTTACGGATATATGCAGGAAAATCAATAACTGCCTGACTCCGGGAGGCGCCTTCGTCTTCTCCGTAGAACACCCGATATTTACAGCCTATGGCAATCAGGAATGGCATTACGACCAGGACGGGAAGCCTATCCATTGGCCGGTAGACCGCTATTTTACGGAAGGCAGGCGCACAGCAATCTTTCTGGGCGAAGAGGTTGTCAAATACCACAAAACGCTGACTACGTATATAAACGGACTCCTTCAAACCGGATTTGAGATATGCGAACTTATAGAGCCACAACCGGACGAAAGATTGCTGGATACCATCCCGGGCATGAAAGATGAATTACGGCGTCCGATGATGCTTTTGATCTCTGCCAAGAAAAAAAAGTAAAGACGCAAAGCTATGAGATTCAAGGTATTGAAAAATAATAGATAAAAAACATTCGTTTAGCTATTGTTAATTAAAAAATACTCCCTATCTTTGCACCGCTTTTGAAAAGAACAACCCTTCAAAAAAGTAGCGGGGTGTAGCGCAGTCCGGTTAGCGCACCTGCTTTGGGAGCAGGGGGTCGTGGGTTCGAATCCCGCTACCCCGACTACAAAAAAGAGGGAGTTCGGTTAAAAGTTTTTCGGGGTGTAGCGCAGTCCGGTTAGCGCACCTGCTTTGGGAGCAGGGGGTCGTGGGTTCGAATCCCGCTACCCCGACGAAAAAGAAAACGCTGATAATTAAGTTGCAAACTTGGCTATCAGCGTTTTCTTTTTATTCAAAAACTCCAAAAGCCATCGAAGAAACAACTAAACAAGCTAAAACAAAACAACTTATAAATTATTATTATTATGAAAAACATTTTATTTACACTTTTTGCTATTCTGATCTTAACTAGCTGTAGCAAAGATGATGATAACTGGATCGAGCTTAACGAAAACAATATCGTGGGTAATTGGTCGACAGGCATTAAAGGCTCGCATAAGTTTTTAAATTTCGGAGACGATGACAAAGGCTCTTTTGGAATTTATAGCAATGCAGATCCCATTTCTTTCCAAACGTTCAAATACAAAGTCGAAGATAGTAAGATTTACATCTATGATGTATTCCCAAAAGGTAAGTCACCATATTATTTGGACTGTAAAATATCAAAGAATAAACTCAAAATTGAAAATGGTGAGGAATCTGGTACTTACGAAAAATTAGAATACTAACTACTTCCAAACTTAAAAATGCTTAGAATTGATTGTATAACACAAAAAATAATATTTATGAAAACAGCTTTTTTATTGGGCAGCATAGGGTCAGGACTAATTCTATTATGCCACCTTTATTCGTTTGTCCAAATGATCATAATGAATCGCCCCGATTATTTGTATCCGACATATTACATCCAATCCATTATCATCTTCATAGCATGGACTTTGATTTTCATTTGCTTTATGATCGCTTACCAAAAACAAAACAATAAATCATGGAAGGATTAATACAATTTACAGGTATAGTGATGATTGTATTTGGAATACTGCAAATCATCCTTTTCTTTAAAATTTGGGGAATGACTAATAACGTCAAACGCATTTGGAAGAAAATAGATAATAAGGACTTTCTTTCCGATGCTTGTGTTTCTTATATAAAAGGCAACTTGGAAGAAACTGAAAGGTTGGCAAATGAAGCTTTTCTGCAGGAAGTAGCTTTGCTTTCTAAATCATCTGAATCTTATGAAGATTGGATCGATAATTATATAAAAATAAAAGAAAAATATACCCGTATCTTCAAAAAAATAGATAAGCCAGCTCCTGACTTTAATAAATACGAAGAACCAAAGATGTATCTACTTTAAACAATAGAGAAAAAAATAAGGCTGACATAACGAGTATCAGCCTTATTTTTTACATATATCCATATCACATATTCAAATAATACTCCCTCGTCAACGCTATATACTCCTCACTATACTGATGACGCGCCAATTCCGTCAACAACTCTTCTATCACACACTCCCGATTGGAAAAAGAAAAAGCAATCAGCGTACGTTTTGGAATACCGCCGGGCTTAGTAATTACATTGAGCTGACGAATCGCATACAACTTATTCATAGAAGCTATCGCCTTTACCCGATCAACCACATCCGTTGGAATCACGACCGTAAAAAGTCCGTCTGCTGCCAATAACCTATTTCCCCCTTCCAGCAATTCTTCGTAGGTTAAAGAATCATTGTGACGGGCAGCAGCCCTCTGCCGATCCGGACACTCCAACGAATCGACAAAATAAGGGGGATTTGAAACAATCACATCAAATTTATCCGAAGACCGGTATTTCTTAAAGTCAGCCTGCACCACTTCTATCCGCTCCTGCCAAGGAGAACGAGCCACATTTTCCCTGGCCTGTCCGGCCGCCGCCTCGTCTATCTCCAATGCCACAATCTTTGCGTCTGGCAAACTGCGTTGAGCCAACATTAAAGCCACCAAGCCCGTCCCCGTACCAATATCCAATATCCGGCGCGCGCGCTCAACCGAAGCCCAAGCTCCCAAAAGCACCCCATCCGTACCAACTTTCATAGCACATTGGTCGTGCCACACTGTAAATTGCTTAAATTGAAAATAAGGATTCGACATTTTATCCGTTTGTCTTAAAGCTGTTTTATTCTACTATTTTATTGCAAATCGCCAAAAATAAATAATAATTATGGAATACTCCCTCTACAAGCCGATATTTTGGCATTGTTTTTGTGTTTTTATTCTGCGCAGTGCTTTATTATTAGAGAGAATCAATTAACTTTGCAAACGATTTATGCATATCAGTATGACATAAACTAAATTAAAACGAAAAGATGAAAGAAAGATATTTATTGGAAGATGGAAGCGATAACGGCTTCTCGCTAATCACTGACTATGATGGGAACGATGAACAGGCATTTGATGTAAATGTGAAATCTGGTGAAATTCTTCCGGTACTCCCTCTACGTAACATGGTGTTGTTTCCTGGAGTATTCCTGCCGATCACAGTGGGCCGTAAGTCTTCTCTGAAACTCATACGAGACGCTGACAAGAAGCATAAAGATATTGCCGTAGTATGTCAGAGATCGGCACATACAGAGGACCCGAAGTTGGAAGATTTACACAATATCGGTACCGTAGGACGAATTGTGCGGATATTGGAAATGCCCGATCAGACAACGACTGTCATCCTTCAAGGAATGAAACGTCTGAACCTGATAAACATTATCGAAACCCATCCGTATCTGAAAGGTGAAATAGAACTTTTGGAAGAAGACATTCCAAGCAAAGACGATAAAGAGTTTCAAGCCTTGGTGGAAACCTGCAAGGACTTGACAATGAGATATATCAAATCGTCAGATGTGATGCATCAGGATTCGGCATTTGCTATTAAGAATATCAACAGCCCGATGTTTCTGGTCAATTTCATCTGCTCGAACCTGCCGTTCAAGAAAGACGAGAAGATGGACTTGTTAAGCATCCACTCATTACGTGAACGCACATATCACTTACTGGAAATCCTGAACCGCGAAGTGCAACTGGCAGAAATCAAGGCATCCATCCAAATGCGTGCCCGTGAAGATATCGACCAGCAGCAACGCGAATACTTCCTGCAACAGCAAATCAAGACTATCCAGGATGAACTAGGTGGCGGCGGCCAGGAACAAGAAATAGAAGAAATGCGCCAAAAGGCAGAAAGAATGCGTTGGAACGCAGAAGTCAGGGAAACATTTATGAAAGAACTGGCTAAACTGGAACGCACCCATCCACAATCTCCGGATTACAGCGTACAGCTTAACTATCTGCAAACCATGCTCAATCTTCCGTGGGGTACGTATACAACTGACAATCTGAACCTTAAAAACGCAGAAAAGACGTTGAACAAAGACCATTACGGACTGGAAAAAGTGAAAGAACGCATTTTGGAGCATTTGGCTGTATTAAAGCTGAAAGGTGATATGAAATCACCGATTATCTGCTTATATGGCCCTCCGGGAGTAGGTAAAACATCTCTTGGAAAATCCATTGCATCTGCGCTCAAACGGAAGTATGTACGTATGTCTTTGGGCGGCGTGCATGACGAAGCTGAAATCCGCGGACATCGGAAAACTTATATCGGTGCCATGCCCGGACGAATCATCAAGAGCTTGATTAAAGCCGGTGCATCCAATCCTGTTTTTATCCTGGATGAAATAGACAAGGTCAGCGCCGACCGTCAGGGAGACCCCTCTTCCGCATTACTGGAAGTGCTTGATCCGGAACAAAATACTGCTTTCCACGATAACTTCCTGGATGTAGACTACGACCTCTCAAAGGTATTGTTTATCGCAACAGCCAACAACCTGAACACAATCCCCGGCCCATTGCTCGACCGTATGGAATTGATTGAGGTTAGCGGATATATCACGGAAGAGAAAGTAGAGATAGCCCGCAAGCATCTGGTTCCCAAAGAGCTGGAAGCCAACGGACTTAAAAAGACAGATATCAAGCTTCCCAAAGATACGTTGGAAGCTATCATCGAGTCATATACCCGTGAGAGCGGCGTCCGTGAGCTGGAAAAGAAGATTGGTAAAATCCTTCGTAAATCAGCCCGTCAATATGCTACGGACGGTTATTTCGCCAAGACAGAAATCAAACCGTCGGATTTGTATGACTTTCTGGGAGCACCGGAATATACACGTGACAAGTATCAGGGAAATGATTACGCAGGCGTAGTCACCGGATTGGCATGGACAGCCGTCGGAGGCGAAATCTTATTTGTAGAAACGAGCTTGAGCCGTGGCAAGGGCGGACGTCTCACACTGACCGGTAACCTGGGAGATGTGATGAAAGAATCTGCCATGCTGGCACTTGAATATATCAAGGCACACGCTTCTATCCTGAATCTGGACGAAGAAATCTTCGACAACTGGAATATCCATATCCACGTTCCCGAAGGCGCAATTCCGAAAGACGGTCCGTCGGCAGGTATCACGATGGCTACTTCTCTGGCTTCTGCCCTGACTCAAAGAAAAGTGAAAGCCAACATTGCCATGACAGGCGAAATTACCCTTCGCGGCAAAGTGCTTCCCGTGGGTGGCATCAAAGAGAAGATATTGGCAGCCAAGCGTGCCGGAATCAAGGAAATCATCATGAGTGCCGAGAACAAAAAGAACATAGATGAGATTCAGGAGATTTATCTGAAAGGACTGACTTTCCACTATGTAAACGATATAAAAGAGGTATTTGCCATTGCGCTGACCAATGAGAAAGTGTCGGATGCTATTGATTTATCCGTTAAGAAACCCAGCCAGGAATGACATTTGAGTTACAATATACAGACACTAAAAGTAATGCCCGTGCGGGTCTGATTACCACAGACCACGGGCAGATACAAACACCGATCTTTATGCCGGTGGGCACACTGGGCACGGTTAAGGGAGTACATCTGACCGAATTGAAAGAGGATATTCAGGCGCAGATTATTCTGGGTAATACCTATCACCTCTATTTGCGTCCGGGACTGGACGTGATCGAGAAAGCAGGCGGACTGCACCGTTTTAACGGTTTCGACCGCCCGATGCTGACTGACAGCGGTGGTTTTCAGGTATTCTCTTTGGCCGGAATCAGAAAGCTGCGGGAAGAAGGAGCCGAATTTCGCTCGCATATCGACGGAAGCAAGCACGTCTTCACTCCGGAAAAGGTGATGGACATAGAACGCACCATCGGCGCAGACATTATGATGGCTTTTGACGAATGTCCTCCCGGTGACTCGGATTATGAGTATGCCAAAAAGTCATTAGGTTTGACGCACAGATGGCTCGACCGTTGTATACAACGTTTTAACGAGACGGAACCTAAATATGGTTACAATCAGGCTCTCTTTCCTATCGTGCAAGGTTGTGTCTATCCCGACCTGCGCAAACAATCAGCAGAGTTTATCGCGTCCAAAGGGGCCGACGGGAACGCTATTGGCGGTTTGGCAGTAGGCGAACCGGTAGACAAGATGTATGAAATGATCGAGATTGTTAATGAAATACTTCCCAAAGACAAACCTCGTTACCTGATGGGCGTCGGAACTCCTGTCAATATTCTTGAAGGAATAGAGCGTGGCGTGGATATGTTTGACTGCGTTATGCCTACACGAAACGGACGAAATGGCATGTTGTTCACCAAAGATGGCATTATCAATATGCGAAACAAGAAATGGGAAACCGACTTCTCTCCCATCGAAGCCGACGGGGCTTCCAGCGTAGATACGTTGTACAGCAAGGCTTATTTGCGCCATCTTTTCCATGCGCAAGAGCTACTGGCCATGCAAATTGCCTCGATACACAACCTGGCATTCTATCTGTGGCTGGCAGGAGAAGCAAGAAAGCATATTATTGCCGGAGATTTCTCGACCTGGAAGCCGATGATGGTCAAAAGAGTATCAACTAGATTATAAGAAATGAAAAGCAATCGATTTATAAAACGGCTGGACTGGTATATCATCAAGAAGTTCTTGGGGACATACGTATTTGCTATTGCATTGATCATTTCTATTGCAGTGGTATTCGATTTCAACGAAAAGATGGACAAATTGATGGAGCATGAAGCTCCCTGGGATAAGATCATCTTTGAATACTACATGAACTTTATCCCCTATTTCTCCAATCTGTTCAGTCCGCTGTTCGTATTCATTGCTGTTATTTTCTTTACCTCCAAGCTGGCAGAGAACTCTGAAATCATCGCTATGTTCTCCACCGGCATGAGTTTTAAGAGGATGATGCGTCCTTATATGATTTCGGCCGCTATCATTGCGCTGACCACCTTCACGCTAAGTTCGTACGTGATTCCTAAAGGAAGCGTGACGCGTCTGAACTTTGAAGACCGGTATATTAAACCCAAGAAACAAAATTCGGTAAGCAATGTACAGTTAGAGGTAGACAGCGGGGTTATAGCCTACATTGACAACTATAACAACGCCATGAAAACCGGTAACCGTTTTTCATTGGATAAATTCGTTGACAAGAAGCTGGTCTCGCATTTAACTGCACGCCGTATCACTTATGACACTGCAACTGTTCATAAATGGACAATTCACGACTATATGGTACGCGAATTAGATGGTTTAAAAGAAAAAATCACTAAGGGAGATCGAATCGACTCTATTATCAATATGGAACCTTCTGACTTTCTCATCATGAAAAATCAGCAGGAGATGTTGACCAGCCCCGAACTAAGTGACTATATAGAAAAACAAAAGCGAAGAGGATTTGCCAACATCAAGGAGTTTGAGATTGAATATCACAAACGCATTGCCATGTCGTTCGCTTCTTTCATCCTTACCATCATCGGTGTATCGCTTTCATCCCGGAAAACAAAAGGTGGTATGGGGCTCCACTTAGGTATCGGATTAGGATTAAGTTTTTCTTATATCCTGTTCCAAACGATTACCTCCACCTTTGCCGTGAACGGAAATGTGCCTCCTGCCATTGCAGTCTGGATTCCCAATATCCTTTATGCAGGTATCGCATTCTTCCTGTATCAGAAAGCACCCAAATAACCAGAAAGCAACAAATAAAAGGATTGCAAGCCTTCCGCAGTCTTCAGGAACTCGATCCGCAGACTGTCCCAAGGTTTCGGATATACCGCAGAAAGAAAGATATAAAAATAAGAAGTTCCGCCTATTCCTGCTAATGCAAGTGTAGGCGGAACTTTTTTGTTGTATCCATTTCCTCTTTTGTCTATTCTCCATTGTTTTCACCTGACGGTGATCCGGAAAATCCCTCTTTCTCCTTACATTCCTAAAATCGTTAACCGATTTCTTTTACATAAGCAGAAAGATCTGCAGCAGAGATGTTTTTGGCTATAATTACACCATTTCCATCCAATAAATAGTTAGTGAATCCCCGATTTAAACGGTATTTCTTAAATAATCCGGAATCCTCGCCTTCTGTTTCCACGAAACAAGTGGGCGTAACTATTTGATCCTTACGAACGGTTTCCTTAAATATTGACTGATATTCGTCAAATGAAACAGAAACCATTTCCACATTATGAGAAGAACGAAGCGCATTGCTTAAACTTACGTTTCGCATCCGGGACTGCGCGTCATAACTTGCCCAGAAACTTAGCAACACATATTTGCCTTTCAAATTTCCCAACTTAAAGGCGGGTTGCTCATTTGACGTAGATTCGATCTTAAAATCAGGGGCTACGTCGCCCTCACTCAAACCTCCGGTAGGTTTGTCTTTCTCAACGAAAGCGGTCAAGGAACAAATTAGTAATACAACAAAAATCCATTTTACATGCTTCATGTAATTCGGTTTTAGTTAATACTATCCGGGACTGTCCTTAAACAGTGGTTTCTTCCCGAAACGTTGTCTTTTCAGGCATCAGGCGAAGAGGAATCCGCTGATTATCAGAGCCTTTATTTTTGAAACCGGGTGCAAAGGTAAGTAAATATTAAATTAACTTCCAAGCAAATAAGCAAAAATCTCACTTTTTGGGTATAACTTTTTATGTTATTTAGCATAAAAACGAACTTTTTTCTCTACTTTTGCAGAGTTAAAGTCTATTTTTTATGCAACCATCAAATACTGAATTGATTCTGATTCGAGTTACCGGCGAAGATCGTCCGGGACTGACTGCTTCTGTGACTGAAATCCTTGCCAAATATGATGCTACGATCCTTGACATCGGCCAGGCAGATATTCATAATACATTATCGCTGGGAATTCTGTTCAAGAGTGAAGAAAGACACTCCGGATTCATTATGAAGGAACTCCTGTTCAAAGCTTCTTCATTGGGAGTGACCATCCGGTTTGAACCTATCACCACCGAACAATATGACAACTGGGTAGGCATGCAAGGAAAAAATCGCTATATCCTGACAGTATTGGGACGCAAACTTTCCGCCCGCCAGATTTCTGCCGCTACAAGCATATTAGCCGAACAGGGTATGAATATCGACGCTATCAAGCGTCTGACAGGCCGTATCCCGTTGGACGAATGTCAGACTGATACACGCACCCGGGCTTGCATCGAATTTTCAGTAAGAGGTACTCCGAAAGACCGCATTGCCATGCAGGAGAAGCTGATGAAGCTGGCCAGCGAACTGGAAATGGACTTTTCTTTCCAACAGGATAATATGTACCGCCGTATGCGCCGCCTGATTTGTTTTGATATGGACTCTACCTTAATCGAGACAGAAGTGATTGACGAACTGGCTATCCGTGCCGGTGTAGGCGACGAAGTGAAAGCCATCACGGAAAGCGCCATGCGTGGAGAAATAGACTTTACAGAGAGCTTTACCCGTCGCGTAGCCTTATTGAAGGGGTTAGACGAATCGGTAATGCAGGAAATAGCCGAGAACTTGCCTATCACAGAGGGTGTAGAGCGACTGATGTATGTATTGAAGAAGTACGGTTACAAGATCGCCATCCTTTCGGGAGGATTCACTTATTTCGGCCAGTACCTACAAAAGAAATACGGTATAGATTATGTTTATGCCAACGAACTGGAAATCATCGACGGCAAACTGACCGGACGTTATCTGGGGGATGTAGTAGACGGAAAACGAAAAGCCGAACTGCTCCGCCTCATTGCACAAGTGGAAAAGGTGGATATAGCACAGACCATCGCCGTAGGAGACGGAGCCAACGACCTTCCTATGCTGGGGGTTGCCGGACTAGGAATCGCCTTCCACGCCAAGCCCAAAGTGGTGGCAAATGCCAAGCAATCAATCAACACTATCGGACTGGATGGAGTGCTCTATTTCCTCGGGTTCAAAGATTCTTACTTGAATATGTAATTAGACCAAAAAATAGATTATCTTTGCTGACAAATAAAATAAAAGAATGAAGTTTTCCGAACTACAATTAAATGCAAATGTGCTTGAGGCGCTTGATGCCATGCGATTTGACGAATGTACGCCTATACAAGAACAAGCAATTCCAATCATACTTGAGGGTAAAGATTTGATCGCAGTAGCACAGACAGGGACAGGTAAAACAGCAGCGTTTCTGCTTCCTGTATTGAACAAATTATCTGAAGGTAAACATCCGGAGGATGCGATTAATTGTGTCATCATGTCTCCTACCCGGGAATTGGCTCAACAGATTGACCAGCAAATGGAAGGATTTTCCTATTTCATGCCGGTATCGAGCGTTGCTGTATATGGCGGAAATGACGGAATATTGTTCGAACAACAGAAAAAGGGACTCACATTGGGAGCTGATGTTGTCATTGCTACTCCCGGACGTCTGATCGCCCATTTGAGCCTTGGATATGTCGATCTTTCCAAGGTTTCTTATTTTATTCTGGATGAAGCAGACCGGATGCTCGACATGGGATTCTACGAAGATATCATGCAAATAGCTAAATATCTGCCGAAGGAACGACAGACTATCATGTTTTCAGCCACAATGCCGGCAAAGATACAGCAATTGGCAAATACGATCTTAAACGATCCGTCAGAAATAAAGCTCGCTGTTTCCAAACCTGCGGAAAAGATTATTCAGGCGGCATACGTCTGCTATGAAAATCAAAAGTTGGGCATCATACGCAGTCTTTTTATGGATGAGGTTCCGGAACGTGTGATTGTCTTTGCTTCTTCCAAAATCAAGGTTAAAGAAGTTGCCAAGGCGTTGAAATCAATGAAGCTGAACGTAGGTGAAATGCATTCGGACTTGGAACAGGCTCAACGGGAAACGGTCATGCACGAGTTTAAAGCCGGACGAATCAATATATTGGTAGCTACGGACATCGTTGCACGTGGTATCGACATCGATGATATCCGCCTGGTTATCAACTTCGACGTGCCTCACGACAGCGAGGACTACGTGCACCGCATCGGCCGTACGGCACGTGCCAACAATGACGGGGTGGCACTTACGTTTATCAACGAAAAGGAACAGAGTAACTTCAAAAGCATTGAGAATTTTCTGGAGAAAGAGATTTATAAGATTCCTATCCCTGAAGGATTGGGAGAGGCTCCGGAATACAAACCGCGTTCGTTCAACAAAAACAGGAACGGGAATTTCTCTAAAAGAAAAGATTTCCGGGGAAAAAGAAACAACGGAGGGAAGAAAAGCAACTACCCTGCGCCCAGACAGAAATAAAATCTGTATTTCCTTGTTTGGATAGAATCTGTATTTCTTATTTTGAGAAACCTGATTCCTATTTGGATAGAATGTAGAGACCTTATTTGGATGAGGTAATCTCCAAATCGCCTTTAAAGCTCACTTCCATATTTACAATGCTATATATGGAAGTTTCCGGAATGGCTAATACAGCTTGATAATGAAAACCATTCCGGTTTACTTTCACAAACTTTGTATCTGACAGGATTGATTGCGCCAGAAAATCCGCAGGAACCACTTTGTCGAACATCTGTTTGGTTATATCGCTGGCAAACAGGCTCTTTTTACCTTCGTACACACAGATGTGCATCACATTATCATAGTACACATTATCCATACTAATCCCGTCTTCGGAATAAGTCGTCTTGATGACTCTCATTTTAGATGGATTGATATATACGTATGCACGATAGCGAGTGCCGTTGTAAGTCACTACACTATCGCGTTTGGTTACTTCCGTATAAGTCGGAACCACTAGTTCCTGACGGACAAAATAGATAGAATCATTGAGGTCTTCGGATTTATGCAGTTTTATTACATTATCCGTAATGGAATGAAACCAAAATATATGTTCTCCCTGCTTATCAATCTTGTAATAAGTGGTATCATTTCCATAAGTGTAAAGAATGTCCCGCATTATTTTAAATGCAATGGGAGTACTTTGTGCGTCTGCATAGTAGATGGTATCTCCTTCCACACGCATCAACGGGCTCTCCGTTTCATCGTCCAGCCAAATTCCCTGCAGTAACTCTTTTGCGCTAAGATCCTCTTTCTCCTGTTGAAGAGAATGGGGACTCTTATTGCCGCTACATGCCGCGAAAAGGATTGCCATTAACGATACAGCCACATTTTTCATCATCTATCTTAGTTTTGTATAAAGATACTCCTATTTTTTTTATTTACCAATACAATGGTAAACAAATCCGAGCTCTTCCATCTCTTTTTTATCATATATATTACGTCCGTCCAACACAATCTGCTGGGCCATTGTCTTCTTGATAACGGCCCATGAGGGCAGACGGAATTCTTTCCATTCGGTAACCAGCATCAATACATCAGCATCCAGCACTGCATCGTACATATCACAAGCATAATAGATTTTTTCTCCAATTCTACGCTTGCACTCTTGCACGGCAGCCGGATCGTATGCACGCACCCGACAACCAGCTTCCAGCAATTTATCGATCAGGACTAATGCCGGAGCCTCACGCATGTCATCCGTTTCCGGTTTAAATGCCAGCCCCCACAAAGCAACAGTCTTACCTTGCAAATCACCATTAAACTGTTTCTTTAGCTTCTCAAACAGGACGCTTTTCTGTTGTTCGTTCACTTCTTCCACAGCACTAAGCACCCGCATGCTATAACCGTTCTGCTCCGCAGTCTTAATCAATGCTTTCACGTCTTTAGGAAAACAGGAACCACCATATCCGATGCCCGGATACAGGAACTTACGTCCAATACGGGTGTCCGAACCTATTCCGCTACGTACCATGTTCACATCCGCGCCAACGATTTCGCATAAGTTTGCGATATCATTCATAAAACTGATACGGGTTGCCAACATCGAGTTTGCCGCATATTTAGTCATTTCTGCAGATGGAATATCCATGAAAATCACACGGAAATTATTCAATAAGAATGGCTTGTATAGTTTGGACATCAATTTCTCTGCACGTGCCGACTCCACTCCCACTACCACACGATCCGGACTCATAAAGTCACTGATCGCATTTCCTTCTTTCAGGAATTCCGGATTAGAAGCCACGTCAAAATCAACTTTCACGCCTCGCTTATCCAATTCTTCCTGAATAACCGCGCGAACCTTACTGGCAGTACCCACCGGAACGGTACTTTTGGTAACTACCAGTTTATATTGTTTCATATTGCGACCAATGGTACGGGCCACCTCCAACACGTATTTCAAATCAGCACTGCCGTCTTCATCCGGAGGGGTGCCAACCGCACTGAATATAACTTCCACGTCGTCCAGACAGCTTTCTAATGAGGTTGTAAACTTCAATCGCTTTGCTTTCATATTACGGAGCACCATCTCTTCCAATCCATTCTCATAAATCGGAATATTCCCCTTCTGCAAAGATTCGATTTTCTCTTTATTTGTGTCTACGCACGTTACATTCACGCCAATTTCGGCAAAGCATGTACCTGATACCAGACCCACATACCCTGTTCCCACGATTGCAATTTTCATACTTAATCTATTGTTTGTTTAGAAATTCATTCAAAATAAGCGGCATCTTTAAAGGCAGTTCCCTCTCTGTCTTTCGCCGATAATACCATTTGCGAATCTGCCAACGGCCAGTCTATCCCCAACGTTTCATCATTATACAAAATAGAAGCTTCTGCCTGTGGAGCATACTTGTTATCTACCTTATACGTAAAAACGGCTTCTTCGCTCAAGACTGCAAAGCCATGAGCAAAACCACGGGGAATGAAAAATTGTCTCTTGTTTTCCTCACTAAGCAACACGCAGATGTGCTTTCCAAACGTAGGCGATGATTTACGCAAATCAACGGCAACGTCCAGCACTTTTCCTTTAAGAACACGAACCAGTTTCGCCTGACTATATTCTCCTTTCTGATAGTGCAATCCGCGTAACACGCCAAAAGATGATTTCGACTCGTTGTCCTGTATAAAATCTACGGGACCAATATTAGCATCAAACTCTTCTTTCTTATAGGCTTCCATAAAATAGCCCCGTTCATCGGAGAAAACTTTAGGCTCTATCAGCCATACTCCGTCTATTTCCGTCTGTATATAGTTCATTATTGATAGTGATAAATAAAACGATGCAAAAGTAGTGAATTTTTCGAAGTTCTCTGGGATATATTCAATTTATCTCGTAATTTTGCAGACATGATTGAATTGGCACAACATATAGAGACTTTACTACTGGAAAACGATTGCGTCATTGTTCCGGGGTTTGGCGGTTTTGTAGCGCATTACTCGCCTGCAACCCGCGTAAAAGAAGAAAATATATTTTTACCTCCTACCCGCACAATCGGCTTTAATCCTCAATTAAAACTGAATGACGGCGTATTGGTGCAATCTTATATGTCAGCGTATGACACGAGTTTTGCTGACGCCAGCCGCATAGTAGAAAAGGAAGTAAACGAATTCATCGGTCTCCTTCATGAAGAAGGAAAAGCCCATTTGGATAATATAGGCGAGATTCACTATAACATTTATGGTAACTATGAGTTTGTTCCTTATGACTATAAGATAACGACTCCTTCATTATACGGTCTCGACTCTTTTGAAATGCATGAGCTTTCCGTTCTGCAACAGAAAGAAAAAGTATGGATACCGGCTCATCCGGAGAAGGAAAAGAAGACTTTTGAAATTAGTATCAATCGTGCATATCTTCGCAATGCTGCAGCAATGATTGCTGCCATCGTATTGTTCTTTGCCTTTTCAACTCCGGTAGAGAATACAGACGTTCAAAAAAACAATTATGCACAATTATTACCCAGTGAGCTTTTTGAGCAAATAGAAAAGCAATCGGTTGTAGTAACTCCTGTGTATGTTAAGAGTGATGCAATGCAACAGGCTAAGAAGCTTTCCGCTACTGCTTCAACTTCTTCTTCAACGAAGACTTCATCCACTAAAAAGAATACAGCGGATAAGACTTCCAAGCCAATCGCAGTTAGAGAAGTGAAAGTAGCCAAACAGGAAACGGCAGCTACTACTTCCGCTACTGCCCCTGCTGCGGTTAAATCTCCAGAAAGTGCCAATCATCCTTTCCATATCATAGTGGCAGGAGGAATCAGCCTGAAAGATGCAGAAGCCATAGCAACCCAATTAAAATCAAAAGGGTTTGCTAATGCAAAAGCGCTGAACATGGATGGAAAAGTACGTGTCAGCATCAATTCATTCGACAACCGCAATGAAGCGACCAAGCAATTACTTGAGCTAAGAAAAAACGAAACTTATAAGAATGCCTGGTTACTGGCTAAATAAAAATCCCTTTTTAAAAGCATGAAACGAGTTCTTTGTCCTAAATGTGAGAATTACCTTTTTTTTGATGAAACCAAGTATAGCGAAGGCCAATCACTGGTATTTGAATGTGAGCATTGCGGCAAGCAATTCAGCATCCGGCTTGGAAAGAGCAAAGTAAAGGCTCTTAGAAAGGAAGAAAACCTGGAAGAAGAAGCTGAATCCCATAAAGAAGAATTCGGATATATCACTGTTATCGAAAATGTATTCGGTTATAAACAGATATTGCCCTTACAAGAAGGTGACAATGTCATAGGCCGCCGTTGTGTGGGAACTTCTATCAATACGCCCATTGAAAGCGGTGATATGAGCATGGATCGACGCCATTGCATCATCAATATCAAACGCAATAAGCAAGGAAAACTTGTTTATACATTACGGGATGCTCCCAGCCTGACAGGTACTTTCCTCATGAATGAAATCCTAGGGGATAAAGATCGTGTACGCATTGAGGATGGCGCTATTGTGACTATCGGAGCTACTACATTTATCTTGCATGCGGCTGAACAAGAATAATCACCTGACAATATAAAAAAACG
>NZ_GG774826.1:60704-65969 GCF_000163675.1 Bacteroides sp. D22
CGGATGGGTTTGGCCGGACGACCGTTGACGGCACAGTATAGCGGGGAGAAAGCTTCTTCAAAACGGCGCCAGTCTATCTTATTGGCAAGCAGGTATAAGGGATGCCTGGGATTCAGCTGGTCTGTCAAAGAGCTGAACAAGGAGGGCTGAGGGGTGGTCTTGTTTATCATAATAATCTGCAAGTTTTCAACCATAAAGATACAAAAACTTGCAGATATATCAAAGCAATTTATATATTAATATGTTGATTATTAGGCGTAAAAGCACATTCTAAGGGGCGACTAATTACAGAATACCTTTCACAGTTTCAAGCATTCCTTTTTCCTGGATAGAATCCAAGTTTGCTTTTACAGCTTCTGCCAATCCCGGGATCTTATTCAAATCTTCTCCCCAGATAAAGTCAGCAGCCAGAACACCTTCGGTTACTTTCTTTGTACAACCGGTTGCCCAAAGTTCTTTCAGCAGGTTCATGATTTCAGGAGCATCATTTGGTACAATTTCAGCGCCGTCAGCACGTACACCACCTTTATAATAAGTAATGATAGCAGCCAAACCAAGTACCAGGCCTTTAGGAAGTTCGCCTTTACGTTCGAGATAAGTCTTCAATCCCGGTAAATCACGAGTTTCATATTTTGGGAAAGAATTCAGCATGATGCTTGTCACTGCATGATCTACAAATGGATTGTTGAAACGTTCCAATACATCGTTGGCGAATTTCTCCAACTTATCTTTCGGTAAATTCAATGTTTCCATCAATTCATCGAACATTACCTTGTGGATATATTTACCAATAACCTCATGTTCACAAGCTTCACGCACAATATTCACACCAGAAAGATAAGCCACCGGAGAAAGAACAGTGTGCGGGCCATTCAACAGAGTTACCTTACGTTCGTGGTAAGGAGCTTCCGAAGGAACAAATAACACATTCAGTCCTGCCTTATCAGCCGGGAACTCTTTGGCAACTTCCTGCGGAGCTTCAATCACCCACAGATGGAAGATTTCAGCCTGAACAACCAAGTTATCATCGTATTGCAGTTTTTCTTTGATAGCAGCAATATCTTTGCGCGGGAATCCCGGAACGATACGGTCTACCAATGTTGCATATACGCCACAAGCTTCTTCAAACCAAGTCTTGAACTCATTACCCAGGTTCCACAATTCAATATATTGATAAATAGTTTCTTTCAACTTATGTCCATTCAGGAAAATAAGTTCGCAAGGGAAAATAATCAAACCTTTTGTCTTATCACCATTAAATGTTTTGAAACGATGATACAGCAATTGAGTCAGCTTACCCGGATAAGATGAAGCAGGAGCATCTTCAAGTTTGCAAGACGGATCAAAAGCGATACCAGCCTCTGTAGTGTTTGAAATAACAAAACGCATTTCAGGTTGCTCTGCCAATTTCATGAACTCGTCATTTTGAGAATATGGATTCAGTGCACGACTGATTACATCGATCATTGTCAAGCTGTTAACAACTTCGCCTTTATCCAATCCTTGAAGATTAACATGATAAAGATCGTCTTGTGCATTCAGCATATCGACCATACCTTTATCAATGGGTTGAACCACTACTACGCTGCTATTGAAGTCGGTTTTCTGGTTCATGTTGTAAATAATCCAATCAACAAATGCACGCAAGAAGTTACCTTCGCCAAATTGGATAATACGCTCCGGACGTTGTGTTTTAGGAGCAGTTTCTTTGTTTAATGCTTTCATGTTAGTTGTAATTTATAAAGTTGATATTATACAAATTCAAAATAAAAATCAATATTCTCCTTAATCAGGATGTCGATAGGCATATACTTTACAGGTTCAACAGACTTCTTAAACACAACATGGTCGCACAAAGCCTTCACCCCGCAATACCCTTGCAATCCCGGACGTTGCCCGATTAAATAATGCACATCACCTGATTTTAGCAACTCTACATTTGCTTTCAGAAGGTCATATCCTATCAGCCCTTTCATGCTACGTCCCGCATGACGGAGATACTCTCCCAACTGATACACCCTGGAATTAAATACAACTCCCAGCGCAGCCTTCGGATGTGCCCGGAAAAACTCATCTAATGTCTGTTGATTGCTTTCCTGATCAGATTTATTGAGTATAACCTCATGGATTACCAGGTTGTTATATTCCTCGGCTATGTAACTCATAAAACCGTCCAAACGACGTTGCATCTGTATTTCAGCCGGATTATCTTTATTATTACTTAAAAACAAGACTAACTCCTGACCTTCTCCCGCCGAATAGTTGCGCATCAATATTTTTGCTGCAATATATCCGCTCTTATAGGAATCCTGCCCAATATACGTCAAGGCTCTCGCTTCTTCCATATTGAAATCAACAAAAGCATAAGCTATCTTATTTTCCTGCAGATAAGCTGTCAGCGCCAGCGTCTCTTCCCGGAAATTCGGAGAAATCAACACTGCGTCTACATTCTTTTCTTTTATAGCAAGGCAGGCTTCCTGATAACTTTTCTCATCTCCATGATGGTAACACAGATAATCTATACCCACATTAAAAGGACGCAACTCTTGCCGGGCACGCTCAATCCCCCCGACTACCGAATGCCAATAGTCATGTTCTATATAATAAGGTATCAGGCAGAGGAAAGAATATTTCTTTTTAGCAGCCAAACCGATAGCAAACACATTGGGTTGATAATGAATCTCATCCAGTACCTTTTGTACTTTAGCTTTGCTTTTGGGAGACACGTCGCCACGATTGTGCAACACCCTATCCACCGTTCCGGCGGAAACACCGGCCATACGGGCTATGTCTTTAATGGTATAGTTCTGGTCCTCCATAGTGCTAAAACTTAAATATTATAAATAATCGCTGCAAATATACGAATTATTTTGTTACTCCAAGTAAATTTTCTATTTTTGTGTTCGATAACGGTTAATAAAACTAAAACGAGATTTACGCCTATTAGCTTTAAAATCAATACGATATAGGTATAAATACAGAAAGTAATAATTTTATATACTTAAAACACAGTAATAATGAAGAACTTCATGGACGAAAACTTCTTGCTGCAAACAGAAACCGCGCAAAAGTTGTATCACGAGCATGCGGCTAAAATGCCGATCATCGACTATCACTGTCATCTCATCCCTCAAATGGTAGCTGACGACTACAAGTTTAAATCACTGACTGAAATCTGGTTAGGCGGTGACCACTACAAATGGCGTGCAATGCGTACAAACGGCGTAGATGAACGTTTCTGCACAGGAAAAGATACCACAGATTGGGAAAAATTCGAAAAATGGGCGGAAACAGTTCCTTATACTTTCCGTAATCCACTGTACCACTGGACTCACCTCGAATTGAAAACTGCATTTGGTATCAATAAAATATTGAATCCGCAAACAGCACGCGAAATTTACGATGAATGTAACGAAAAGCTGTCTCAACCTGAATATTCAGCTCGTGGAATGATGCGTCGCTATCACGTAGAGGTAGTTTGTACTACGGATGATCCTATCGATTCACTGGAATATCACATCAAAACACGTGAAAGCGGATTTGAAATCAAGATGTTGCCAACTTGGCGTCCTGATAAGGCTATGGCTGTAGAAGTCCCTGCTGATTTCCGTAGTTATGTAGAAAAGCTGGCAGAAGTTAGCGGTGTTACTATCTCCAATTTCGATGATATGATCGCTGCTTTGCGCAAACGTCACGACTTCTTCGCAGAACAAGGTTGCCGTCTGTCTGACCATGGTATTGAAGAATTCTATGCAGAAGATTATACCGATGCTGAAATCAAGGCTATATTTAATAAGGTATATGGCGGCACAGAATTGACCAAAGAAGAAATTCTGAAATTCAAATCAGCCATGCTTGTTATCTTCGGTGAAATGGACTGGGAAAAAGGATGGACTCAACAGTTCCACTACGGCGCTATCCGCAATAACAACACCAAGATGTTCAAATTACTGGGCGCTGACACCGGTTTCGACTCTATCGGTGAATTCACCACAGCCAAAGTAATGGCTAAATTCCTTGACCGCCTGAATACCAATGGCAAATTGACTAAAACAATCCTTTATAACCTGAACCCATGCGCAAATGAAGTGATTGCAACTATGTTGGGCAACTTCCAAGATGGTTCTATCCCGGGAAAAATTCAGTTTGGTTCGGGATGGTGGTTCCTCGACCAAAAGGATGGTATGGAAAAACAAATGAACGCCTTGTCTGTGCTTGGTCTCCTAAGCCGCTTTGTAGGTATGTTGACAGACTCTCGTTCTTTCCTATCCTACCCGCGTCATGAATATTTCCGCCGTACATTATGTAACTTGGTAGGACGCGACGTAGAGAACGGAGAAATCCCTGCATCTGAAATGGAACGCGTAAACCAAATGATTGAAGATATCAGCTACAACAATGCTAAGAACTTCTTCAAATTCTAACAGATTAGTAGTTGCACTATAAAAAATACCGCTACCAAAGTCGAATATGCTTTGAGTAGCGGTATTTTTATATTCTATTATTACCATTCATCCAACTCCACAACTTAGGGCTTATCTTATGCATTAACAGTAGATTCACAACACAAACCACAACGCCGGCAAATCCCCAAAGCAATGTTTCATTCAGCGTATAATAGTCTTTAACCTGAATAAACACCCAAATACAATACGGTAAACATAATACTGACGTAACAATAACAGGTATATACTTTCTTATCACCAAAAACTGAATGATATGCACTATCAGGTGCAAACCAAAGGCAATCAAACAACAATACCAAACCGTCAAATCATTCATGCAGATTGACATAACCGTACAGGCTGATATAATTATAAACTCTTCCAATACCGTCAAGGCAAAAACCGGCGCATTACTCAAAGAATCTACTTTATCTTTCATAAAAGGGAAGCGCATGTACAACATAGCCTTGTTCTTATCCAACCATGTCGGAAGCATTATTATCTCTTCAAATTCATGAATCATGAATACTATGGGCAATAAATATAGGTATTCCATCGTTTTTATGGCTCAGTTGTAATTCTTGGGGGATTAAGTTTAGTCAATTCCCTTCATGCATATACCTTTGCTAGCCTAAAAAGGAAGAAGCTCATATCCACTACTCCTCTAAATGATGCCCTAAATGCTTTGATTTTAGCATTAAATGCTTCCGCTGCTGCATTTGTACTCCTGTTCACAAAGAAGTTCAGAATCCTTTCATAATGATTCTCAATAGAGTTTGCTACTGTTGTGAATGTATCGTATCCATATTCTTCAATCTTA